>DAIMDJ010000013.1:4835-10078 GCA_036725905.1 Terriglobales bacterium | reverse complement strand
CTGGGTTGGTTGAAATCAGCAGAAAATTCTTACGGAAGATGTAGTGGAAGAGTCCAATTGCACCGTAAAGAATCGCGGTCTTCACGACGTCATGCATTGAGACGGCGAGAATATTTCCTACCAGCATGTCCTTCAAGTGTTCGGTTTCGCCGGTAGCCTTGCTCATGGCGAGGATGGCTGCCGCGGACGCGACGGCATAGGCAATGCCGATGAAAGCTTCCTGCGGAATGTGGCCGCGGCGAGTGCGGGCAAGCGCAAAAATGCCGGCGCCCACAAACGTGAAGCCCAAGCTAAGCCAGTAAGCGCCGCCCCCATGCGGATCCATCCCGATCAGGATGGCGGTGGTAGCGCCTAAAGCGGCGATCTGCGCCAGCGCCAAGTCCACGAAAATCACGCCGCGTTCCACCACATGTACCCCGAGATAGGCATGAATACCGGTGAGAATCAAGCTGGCCAGGAACGGCGCCAGCAGGAATGGAAGGATTTCCATGTTGCTCCCTTATTTAGTCGCGTTAAAAGCTTTGATCAACAGAGCAATATCGTAGTCGAAAAGCTGAAAATAATTTGTCACCTGTTTCTCACCGCCTACGGACGGTAGATAAACTATGACCTGCGCCCCGGTGGCTTGCCCTATCGATTGTGGGGTCTTGAGGTCGAAATAAGGTTCCACGAGTACGACCTTGCAGTTCTCTCGCTTCATCAGTTGGATAAGCTCGATTGTGTGGCTCGGTGTGGGCGGGATGCCGGGCCGGGGCTCTACGTAACCGATCACGTCCAGATCGAAGTGCTTAGCAAAATTGGGAAAAGAGCGATGATAGGTGACTACCTTGCGGCCATGGTACGGCTGCATTTCCTGGTCCCATTTCTGCTCGGCTGCAGTCAGCCGCTTGTCAAAGTCCTGAAATTGCTGCTGGAAGTAAGCGGAGTCATTCGCATCCATCTCGGCGAGCTTGTTGGCGATGCCGCGAGCGATTCGCCGGCCATTGTCGGGATCGAGCCAGTAGTGCGGGTTTCCGAGCGGGTGAACATCGCCCATAGCACGCGTGACTGTGCCCGTAGGGATTTCCAGAATTTCGGCAAACTGGGAAGCATCCAGATACCCCGGAGCGCCGACTTGTATTTTCGGATTGCCGCTCTGCGTGATGAGCGGGGGCAGCCAACCAATCTCAAGCTGTAATCCGACGCTGATGAGCAAATCCGCCTGACGCAGCTTCAGCAGAAAGCTCGGCTTGGCTTCCACGAAGTGCGGATCCTGATAACCCTTAGCTATTGATTCGACGCTGATCTTGTCGCCACCGACCTCTTGCGTCAACGCGGCCATATCTGTGGTTGATGTGACCACGTTGAGTTTCTTGGCCTGCGCCGCGGGCGGCAAAAGCACAGCCCACATCGCGAATCCCAGAATTATGACTAAAAGTAAGAAACGCGAACAATTCTGCGTTATTTTCATGCCTCTCCTAGAATGGATGCGCTCCGTGCGCGCCAAGCGAAAACTGCACCTGCATCAATAATTCATGTGTATCGATGTTACCCGCATAATGGGTGAAGCGGTACTGCCCGCGCACCTGGCTGAATTCGCTGGGCCAGTAGGTGAGCACTGCGGAAGCGCCTTGGTCGGTAAGGTTGGCAAACTCGCTGCGATCGGAATGGTCGTAGCGGCCGCCCAAAAACCATCGCCGTCCTAACTGATAATCAGCAGATGTATAAAGGCCGAACGCACGTTGCTCGAAAGGCAGTTGCTGGCGCTGGCTCCAGATGAACTCGCCCCGCCCGACAAAGGAATGGTAGATGGAGCGGCGCAGCGGCTTCCATCGCAACGTGGCATCAACCCCATAAAGCTGCGTAAGAAAATTGCTGCCCAGGTCGTTGTGCCCGCGCCCATACGAAAATCCAATATCCACGTTGGTCGACTCGGTGATGTCTTTATAGGTACGCAGATGCGCTACCGCGCTCACATCGCTTTTTGTGGAGGCTCTGAACAACGGGTGCTGTGCGTCGCCGGAATCGCCGCGGAAGAGCTGCCCGGTTGCTTCCAGGAAAATGCCTTTCGGCGCCGGAATGATATGTTCGACTGACACTCCGGCGTCATCAAGGCCATCCTCGCCGCCCACCAGATTGTTCGTCACCAGCGGCCGATCTACCCAGGGCAGGACGTGGTTGTGCATGGTATTGACTTTCCCAAATGCGGACCGCATCTTCCCTACCTTTGCGACAAAGCCCGCCGGCAGCGCAGTGAAGGTGATGTATCCCTCCTCCAGATTTACCCCTTCTTCGCCAAACGACAGGAAAAAATCTCCTCGCGCATAAGGATCGATGATCGCCTGGAAGCCGAGTTCCGACTCGTGCATCTCCAGCGAGGGCGAGGGTTGCACCGGATTGTGCCCCGCTACAGCGATAAAGTCTCCGATCGCACTGATGTCGGGATTCAATGCCTTGGCGGCGCTGCCCCCAGCTCCTCCGAGCGAGATTGCTTGTGCCTGGCTCAGAGGCGCAGCGGTGGTTGGCGCGGCTGGTACCGCCTGCGCGGCTGTTTCCGTTGTGGCTGCGGACGGCGTCGTGGGTGACGCCGCCTGGCTCTTCAACAAACGGACCTGTCCCTCCAGGGCGATGAGCCTGTCCTCGAGATCGCGGATCTTCTGCTGGAGCGCAGCATTGTCTGATTGCCCCGATGCCGCCTGCGAAGTGCCGGTCTGCTGCGGATATGCAGGGATGGCTGCGATTAATGAGATAACCGCGAGCAATCCGATTCGGAAACTGGTCGACATCCGGGTGATGGACGTGAACATTTCATCCTCCGTGGGGTAGAGAAACCGATTAGACGCATCTGTTTGTGCAACGGCAATGGCTAGATCGAAGGTGGAGGGCGGATATCGAGAAAATGCTTTCGTGACATTACGGGGGATGAAATTCCAGAACTCTCACCAAATTGTACGGAAAAGACGAGCCACTCCCGGCCCAAAAAAGTAAGATGCACACCTTAGACTCATGGAGGTCTAGCCGCTTTAAGTCGCGGCTTAAGGACAGTGATAGGCTACAGTCCGAACAGTTCGCGCAGCCGTTTGGTTTGGGCGCGGCTTACCGGGATTTCGGTTTGTTTCTTGTCGTCCATCCGAAGCTGGTAGGAGCTCTTAAACCAGGGGACGACTTCCTTGATGCGATTGATATTTACCAGAAACGACCGGTGGGCGCGCCAGAAGAGATTGGGATCGAGGCTGTCGAGCAGATCTTCCAACGTGCGGCAGTTCGATTGTCCTTCCATTCCACTCATGCCGCTGGTAACGACGCTGATGATGCCGTCGTCGATAGATGCGAAGCAAATGTCTCGTTGGCTGACCAGAAACAGCCGCCCCCCGGCTTTGAGGAGAATCTTAGAGGTCTGCGGTTTCTGCGATTCCAGCATGCGCACCAGCGTCTCCAACTTCTCTGATGATGGCCCGGTGCTGGATCCCAGCTTCGTTTTGGCTTTTTGAATTGACTGAGCGACGCGAGTCTTGTCAAAAGGTTTGAGCAGGTAGTCGACCGCGTTCACTTCGAACGCTTTCACGGCATATTGATCAAAGGCCGTCGCGAAGACAATCTTCGGCAAGGGAACTTTCTTATCGAGCAACTTCTTGATTACGCCGAAACCGTCGAGGCCCGGCATCTGCACATCAAGAAAGACGAGATCGGGATTGTGTTCGCGGATGAGATTGACGGCTTCGACGCCGTTCTTGCCCTGAGCCACGACATTCACGTCGTCGACGTTCTTGAGCAGATAAGCCAGCTCGTCCCGGGCCAACTGCTCATCGTCCACGATTACGGCAGAGAGAGGCATAGTTGCTCATCCAGATGGCTGATGTGAGAAGTATAACGATCTACGCGACATTCTCCAATGCCAGCGCCATTCCCATGCCACCACTGACGCAGAGCGTCGCCACGCCTCGCCCGGCTTTGCGCTTGAGCATTTCGTGAAGCAGCGTGACCGTAATACGCGTTCCGCTGCAGCCGATGGGATGTCCCAGCGCAATAGCGCCGCCATTGACGTTGAGCTTGCTGTGATCGAAATGAAGCTCGCGATCGCAGGCCAGCACTTGCGCGGCAAAGGCTTCGTTAAGCTCGATCACATCGAAGCCGGCGAGTTTCAGATTATGTTTCTCTTCCATTTTGCGCAGCGCGGGAACAGGACCAATACCCATAATGCGCGGATCAACTCCGGCTGAGCTTACGGCCAGAATCCGAGCCAGCGGCTTGAGATGATCTTTCTTAACAAGATCCTCACTGGCCAAAACCACGGCCGCCGCTCCATCCGTAATACCGGAGGAATTGCCCGCGGTGATGGTGCCAGTCTTCGAAAAAACGGGCTGCAGCTTCGACATTTTCTCCAGAGTTGCGCCGATAAAAGGATGCTCATCGCGGCTGAAAGTTTGAGGACCCTTTTTGCTTTCGAGCGTCACAGGAACAATCTCTTCATTGAAGCGTCCGGATTCGATCGCCCGCGCCGCGCGTGTCTGCGAGCAGAGCGCGTACTGATCCTGTTCTTCACGCGAAATTTTGTATTGTTCTGCGAGTAGTTCGGCCGTTTCTCCCATTAGCATTTTCGCCATGGGACAAAAGAATCCGTCGCGGTACATCCCATCGACGAGTTCCTGATTGCCCAGCCGGTAACCCCATCGCGCGCCATCGAGATAATAGGGCAGCCGGGACATCGATTCCGTGCCGCCCGCCAGCATGCAATCAAGATTGCCCATCGTGATCTCCTGGAATCCAAGCGTGATGGATTTCATTCCCGAAGCGCAGGCTTTGTTCACCGTATAAGCTGGGACTTCTTGCGGAACGCCGCTGCGAATGGAAATTTGGCGGGCGACATTTGGGCCTCCGCCGGCTTGGCGGGCATTGCCAAATATGGTCTCTTCAATCCTCTCGGGATGCACGCCCGCGCGTTCCATAGCCGCTTTGGCCGCGACCACGCCCATATCGGCAGCCGTCATTGAGGCCAGCGAGCCGCCAAATTTGCCGATCGGCGTGCGCACGGCCGACAGGATGTACACGTCGCGCAAGCAAGACCTCCAGAAACTTTTAGTCTAGCATTGGACGCTGATCCGCCCCCCTTGGATGCGGCAAGCAGATTCCTCGTCGTGTTCACTTCTCGGAATGACAAATCCTTTGGGGTTCTGCGAATTGTTTCGCCCTGCATTACACTGGCTTCGCATGCACTTCATCTACGGCATCAATGCCGTTACCGAGGCGCTCAAGGCTCGCGGCCG
>DAIMDJ010000013.1:0-4735 GCA_036725905.1 Terriglobales bacterium | reverse complement strand
TAGTCGTCGTGCTGGATGGCGTAGAAGACCCGCACAATCTAGGTGCAATTCTCCGCACCGCAGATGCGGCGGGGGCAGACGGCGTTGTCGTTCCCGAGCGCCGCGCAGTCGGCGTGACCGGAACAGTTGCGAAAGTCTCCGCCGGAGCAAGCGAGCACCTGCCAATCGCAAAAGTCACGAACATAGCCCGAACATTGGAGGATTTGAAATCCAAAAATCTGTGGATTGTTGGGCTCGATGAGCGTGGCACGCAGGCCTATGACTCTGTGGATTACAAAATGGACTGCGCTATCACTTTGGGCGCGGAAGGAAAAGGCCTGCACGATCTCGTCCGCAAGCGCTGTGATTTTGTAGTCTCCATCCCGATGCTCGGCAAAGTGCCATCGTTAAACGTCTCAGTCGCAGCAGGCATAGTGCTCTATGAGGTGGTGCGCCAGCGGAAGAACTCAAAATGAGGTTTCTCTGTGTCCTCTGTGCCCTCTGTGGTTGCGCTTTTCAAGCTTCCGCTCTCGACCGCGAGGCCTTCACCTTCACAAATTACGATCTGGATGTCCGCGTTGAGCCGGAGCAGCAGCGGCTTGCCGTGCGTGGCAAACTGACACTTCGCAACGACTCAGCCAGCGCGCAGAAAAATATATCCCTACAGGTTTCCTCGACTCTAGACTGGCGGTCAATTCAAGTCAGCGGGAAACCGGTGCAATTCGTCACCCAGCCCTACACCTCGGATATCGACCACACGGGCGCGCTTTCTGAAGCAATTGTGACTCTGCCGCAGGCAGTCCCGCCGAAAGGCACAATCGAATTAGACATCGGATATGAAGGGACCATTCCACTCGATGCAACCCGGCTGACACGAATTGGCGTCCCGGAGGAGCTCGCAAAGCACAGCGACTGGGACCAGATCGGCAGATCTTTTACTGCAGTGCGAGGAATTGGTTACGTGGCGTGGTATCCGATCGCAGTTGAGGCTGCGAATCTCTCTGAAGGGAACAGCGTCTTCTCGGCGACCGGCAGGTGGAAGAGGCGCGAAGCTGCGTCCAGCATGAGAATCCGCCTGGAAACTCCCACGCTTGAGAAACAAGATACCGCGCCGACAATCCTGTGTGGCGGACAGAGTGCGCATGCCCTGACTCGAGACAGCATCCCAAAATCTCCCGCTGCCGAATGCACTTTTGTCCCGATCAATTTTGCTGTACCCACTTTTGTGATTGGCGATTACGATTTGTTGGACCGGCCCACTGCACAGGTCTACTACTTGCCAGACCACAGGGATGCAGCCGAGAATTACGCCCTTGCCGCCGATCTGGCCCTTCCGTTTGTCAAGGAATGGTTCGGTCAGCCGCGTGAAAAAGTTCAACTTCTGGAACTCGCAGATCGCGATGCAGCTCCCTTTGAGAGCGGCAGCATGGTGCTGACGCCGCTGGGCAAGCCTGATTCAGCCCTCGCTCGCCTTACGGCCGTCCACCAGCTTACGCATGCGGCGTTCTACTCGCCTCGGCCCTGGATTTATGAGGGCGTAGCGCACTTTATGCAAGCGGCTTACAAGGAACAGGACAACGGGCGGCAGGCCGCGCTCGACTTCATGGGGCTGCATCGCACGGCAGTGGCGGACGCGGAAACGGCGCTTGCCGCGGAGCATAGTCAGAACGCGGCGGCCGACGAATCGCTCATCAACACCAGCAGGGAAGAGTTCTATCGCAGCAAGGCGATGTACGTCTGGTGGATGTTGCGTGACATGGTTGGCGAACCGGCTTTGAAGAAAGCGCTCGCGGCGTATCATCCCGAGCAGGACAAGGAACCTTCCTACATGCAGCACCTGATCGAAGCCCAAGCTAAGCGCGATCTGGAGTGGTTTTTCGATGATTGGGTTTACCGTGATCGCGGCTTGCCCGATTTTCGTGTGCAATCGGCATACCCTCGCCCGATTGTCGGGGGCGGTTTCGTTGTCGCCATCACGGTTGAGAATCTTGGAAATGCGGGCGCCGAAGTGCCGGTCACATTGCGAATGGAAGGCGGGGAGGTCACAAAACGCGTTCAGGTCCGGGCGAATTCCACCGGCACGGTTCGCATCGAGGCCCCTTCTGCGCCGCAAGAGGTTATCGTGAACGATGGCAGCGTGCCGGAAAGCAATACGAGCAACAACAGGTTCACAATTCAGAAGTAGACTAGTTGGCGGTTGTCGATTTAAGTTTCATTCTGAAATCGTCAATCGGCGCTGGGAGAGCAGTTCGATAAAAGAGGAGAAGCGCTTGCCCTACATTCAATTCCTTGGCGCGGCAGGGACCGTAACCGGATCCAAGCACCTGATCAATACTAGTTCAGATTTGAACGGCAAAGATGGTTTTCAAGTCCTTGTTGATTGCGGACTGTTTCAAGGCCCGAAGGAGTGGCGGGAGCGTAATTGGCAGGATACGCCGGTTCCCGCGCGTGACATTGATGCAGTCATTCTTACCCACGCTCATCTCGACCACTGCGGCTGGATTCCCCGCCTGGTGAAAGAAGGCTTCCGTGGCCAGATCTACGCCACGCCCGCGACCATAGATCTTTGCGGCATAATCCTGCCCGACTCAGGCCATCTGCAAGAAGAAGACGCGGAGTTCTACAACAGACATAAGAAGTCGAAACACGATCCCGCGCTGCCGCTCTACACAGAGGAAGAAGCGCAGAACTGCCTGCGGTATTTTCGTCCGCTACAAACCGAAACTATCAAGCAATTATCGGATGAAATTTCGTTTCGCTTTGTTCGCGCTGCGCACATCCTGGGGTCTTCGATGGCGGAAATTTCGTTAAAAATGAATGGCCAAGTGCGCCATTTGC
This sequence comes from Terriglobales bacterium, assembly GCA_036725905.1. Lineage (GTDB taxonomy): Bacteria > Acidobacteriota > Terriglobia > Terriglobales > Acidobacteriaceae > QIAB01. Next base: position 1,918 of record DAIMDJ010000013.1, on the reverse strand, counting down.
TCTTTACCGGCGACATCGGCCGCGTGCGTGACCGGGAAATTGCGCCCGGCAAAGTGGTCCATTCCGGACCCGCGGAGGGCGAGACCGCAGATGTTCTGGTGATGGAATCTACCTACGGGAATCGCCAGCACCCGACCGACGATCCTCGCCCCGCGCTCGCAGCATTGATTCGCAAAACGGTCGAGCGGGGCGGAAGCATCGTGATTCCGGCGTTTGCAGTTGAACGGACACAGAAATTTATTTTCATGGTTAAGGAGTTGATCGAATCTGGCCAGATTCCGCGAATACCCGTCTACTGCGACAGTCCCATGGCCATTAAGGCCGTGGAAATTTTCCTGAAACACACAGAAGAATACAGCGATGAGACCCGCCGCCTAGTGAGCCAATATGGGTCTCCGCTCGCATGGCCGGGATTCACCTTTGCCTCGACCTCCGAAGAATCGAAGAAAATCAACGACAGCCACTTTCCTTGCATCATTATTTCCTCAAGCGGCATGGTGACCGGGGGCCGCATTCAGCACCACCTTGTGCAGCGGTTGCCTGACCCCAAGAACACCGTGATCTTTATCGGCTTCCAGGCGCCGGGCACGCGCGGTTTCACGATCAAGAGCGGCGCGCCGGAAGTAAAAATTTATGGAGACATGGTGCCGATTCGCGCGCAAGTCGCCGCCTTCGAGCAGTTCAGCGACCACGCCGATCCGCCCGAACTGCTGCAATGGCTGCGCACGTTCCCGCAGAAGCCGGTCGCAACCTATCTGGTTCACGGCGAACCGGCTGCCGCGTCGCAGCTGCGCGATACCATGAGCAAAGAACTGGGCTGGAACGTTCAGATCGCACAATGGATGCAAAAAGTAGAAGTAAAGTAGGAGTTCGAAATTTTAAGCTTCGGACTTCGCGCGCCTAACTCCGACGCAGCTCGGAGCGTAGGCCGCGACCGTCTGGTCTGGCATTCAGAACATGCACATTTTCGCGGTCATCGCCGGCATCGCTATCGTTGCGGGGATTCTGCTGGATGCGTTTGAGACCATAGTCCTGCCGCGGCGAATAACGCGAACCTTCCGCCTGACTTCCTGGTTTTACCGGAACACGTGGGTTCCATGGGCGCGGGGCGCAAGACGCATTAAATCGCCGGCGCGGCGTGAAGCAGTTCTGGGATACTTTGGTCCGTCGTCGCTGATCCTGTTGCTAATACTCTGGGCTTTCGGGCTGATCTTTGGGTTTGCGCTTCTGCAGTACGGAGCCGGCGAGCACCTGCAGTTGAGCAACGAGCGGGTCAGCTTCGGCGCCCTGATGTACCACAGCGGTGAGACATTCTTCACTCTCGGATACGGGGACATCACGCCTATTTCGCCGGTGGCCCGCGCGCTTGCGGTTCTCGAAGCGGGAATGGGATTCGCGTTTCTGGGTGTTGTGATCGGGTACTTGCCGACGATTTACTCAGCGTTCTCGCGACGGGAGATTGAGATCTCGCTGCTGGATGCTCGTGCCGGATCGCCACCGACGGCGGCGGAATTGCTGACGCGCTTCGGAAATTGCCCGCAGCAAACCGTGCTAGACGAGATTCTGCGCGACTGGGAGCACTGGGCGGCACAGGTGCTGGAAAGTCATCTGTCCTATCCGGTGCTTAGTTTTTTTCGTTCGCAGCACAACAACCAATCGTGGCTGGGAGCGCTCACTACGATTCTGGATGCGAGCGCGCTGGTAATGGCAGGCGTAGATGGAATTCGGGATGAGCAGGCCCGGTTGACATTTGCCATGGCCCGGCATGCCGTCGTGGACCTGGCACAGGTGATGCGTGCGCAGTACGATGCGCATACAACGGATCGTCTACCGGCAGCGGAATTGAAGCGGCTGCGGGCTGCTCTGGGCGAACAAGACCTGCGCCTGAAGGATGGCATTGAAGCTGAAGAAAAACTGG
>DAIMDJ010000012.1:18461-20133 GCA_036725905.1 Terriglobales bacterium | reverse complement strand
AACAAAGCTAGAGTGTGATCGACAGTTTCCCCAGGATGCTCCTGGCCGCCGTTTTCGAATTCATAGGACCCTCCTCGATGCCCGGACGTTTCCCTTGTTAATTTACGGACGAGAACAATAAATAAAATGGCCCGAAAGACTAAAACCGACGCTTACCCTGGGATGATTGCTCCTGCTGACAAAACTTCTGTGCTCACAAGCAGGATCTAAATGGGGGGAAACCCGCAACGGCACATCAGGAGCGGCCCAATTGCACACCCATGGGCATACTGCTGTCAACATGATTCTCACTCACACGCTTCACTTTGTTTTCCGCAACGACGGCCTGAAGCCCGGGTTGCGTCGGCACTTAATGAATTAGGCCGCATTGCCCAACAGCAGGGAAAACTGGATGATGCAGAAGCAGATTTCCACCGCATGGCGGACATTTACCGGTCGGTTTACGCCGGCAAGCACTATTACATCGGGATCGCAGAATCAAATCTGGCGGACGTCTATGTAGAGAAGAGGAATTATTAAGAGGGGGAACGCCTGTTTCGCGAAGCGCTCAGCATGTATGCTCAAACCCTTCCGGCCGAGCATCAGCTAGTGGGAATCGCGCGCGGGTCAGGCTCGGCCGTGCGATTCTCCGGCAACGCCGCTATTCGGAAGCCGAAAACGAAAGCCGGGCAGGATATGAGCTTCTGATGAAACAGACCAATCCGCCGGCGAACTGGCTCAACAAGGCGCGCACAGATCTCGAAGAAGAATACGATGCACTGAACAAACCGGAGCAGGCTGCCAAGTTTCGGGCGGAGCTACCCGGCTCGTCGCAGAAGCTGGCAAATCTCGCAAGTAAGAAGTGAGGCAGAGACCCGAGATCAATTGAAGGTAAATAGACTCACTCTCCGCTAGTACATGTTCGCTCGTCATCTCGCCGCTCACGCTTGTAGCCCATAGACTAGCCTTACCCCAGAACCAGCCAATCTCACCCAAGTAGCAGATTTTGAGCGCACGTCAGCCCTTCCAGCGATACGCGTCCGCCTGCGGTAGGCCGAGGTGGGCAAGCACGCGGTTGGCGAATTCCTGTGCCATTTGGTCGAGGGTCGCGGGACGGAAGTAGTAGGCGGGAATCAGCGGGAAGATAGTCGCGCCCGCGTCGGCAGCCCGGTACATGTTGCGAATGTGAATTTTGTTGAGCGGCGTCTCGCGGACGCATAGAACCAGCGGGCGTGTTTCTTTGAGGCACACATCGGCGGCGCGCTCAATGAGATGCGAGGCGATGCCGTTGGCAATGCGGGCGAGTGTTCCGACGCTGCACGGGATGACGATCATCGCGTCCGCCGGATACGAACCGCTGGCAACGTTCGCGCCGATGTTGGCATTCGATTGCTCTTTGATTTTTCGCGAAGCCTTGCCGAGAAGTTGACCGACGAGTTTGCTGCGGCCTTTGAGTTCAAGTTCTTCGGCGATGACGCGCAGAGCGCTGTCGGAGGCGATGAAGTTGACGGTAGCGATCCGCTCGTCGTGCTCGACGGTGAGCAACAGGTTCTTGAGAAATAACGCGCCGCTGGCGCCGGTAGTGGCGATGGTCAGGTTGTGCGGCGGTTGATCGGGCAAGTGCGTGCTCCCAAGCGGGCTTTGAGCCGGAGATTGAGCATAGGGAGCGCGGGGAGCGCAAGTCAAGCTAAGC
>DAIMDJ010000012.1:15300-18361 GCA_036725905.1 Terriglobales bacterium | reverse complement strand
ACAGAATGGCAAACACCTTGCTATCGCGACGCACCGAAGCGCAGCTTCACGCGCTGGCTGGCGTGCAGCGCGAAATCGGAGCTAACGACCACAACGGGCGGCGCAAATATCTTCAGGACTACACCCGCGCATTCCGGTCCTATCAGTCGGTGATCAGTCGGGATGAGCTAATTGCGACGGTCGCCGTAGCGGATGTCGTTTTGATTGGCGATTATCATGCGCTTCCTTCCGCGCAGCAGTTTGCCGCGACTCTGCTAGAGTCGCGGGCGCTTGCCGGAGATCGTCCGGTAGTCCTTGGCGTAGAAACCATTTTTGCCCGAGACCAGCACATACTTGACGAATGGTGGCGTCGCGAAATTAGTGAAGCAGAACTGCGGAAGCGCATTCGTTTCGATTTCGACTGGGGCTATGATTGGGCGCCATTTTACGAATTGCTGGTCACTGCGCGCGAGCATGCGGAAGCCATCTATGGGCTCGATTGTATGCCGCGTGAAGACCTGCGTAAGATCGGCGTGCGGGATCGGCATGCTGCTCACAAAATTGGGGAAATCCGTCAAGCGCATCCTAACGCCGCAATTTTGGTGTTTTTCGGGGAATCGCATCTCGCTCCCGGACATCTTCCGCGTGCGCTCGACGAACACATGCCGAGCGAGCGAAAGGTCACTGTTCTCCAGAACGTGGATGCACTCTATTGGCAAGCTGCCGGAGAAAAAAGCGATCATGTCGAGGCGGTACGAGTGGCGGATGGTGTGGTCTGCGCCTTCAACTCAACTCCGCTAGAGAAATACGAGAATTACCGGCTCCACCTGAGCCGGTGGAGACGCGGCGATGAAGGCGGCGCTGACGTCGCGCCGACAATTTACAACCTGATTGATAGTCTGATCCGCTTTCTCGATATCAACCGCTACTCTTCGCGCAACGGCACCCAACCAAAGTTTCTGGTGGACTTGATGCCCGAGGTTTACAGCGGTGAGCCGGATTCCACATTGCGGCGAATGCTGCTATCCAGTGGCTTAACGGAGCAGGGAATGAATTCTGCTTTCCTCGGCGTTGACGAGCGGGGCTGCTCCTATTTCCCTCAAATCAATTCCTTTTATGTGCGGAATTTTCAGATGGCGTACGCGGCGGAAGAAGCTACACGCTTCCTGCATCACGCTTGCCGAGGCCTGCCGGAGCTGGAGGCGGCAAAAAAATCCTCCGAGCTGTTTTATGTTCGCACCGTCGAGCATGCGCTGGCATACTTCGGCTCGCGAGTGTTGTATCCAAGCCGCGAAGCGGTCTACGCCGAAGGACCCATTGAGGAATTTGAGGCGGGCGCCGAGCTGGCGGGACAAATGCTCGGTACTCGCCTCTACGATGAGTACCTTGCAGGCCGGAAAAGCCGCAGCGAGTTGCGAAACTTGTTTTTAACTCGGCTCGATGAAAGTGGTCAGGCGAAAGAAGTTTACCGTCAACTTGCCCGTAAAATACCAGCCGTTCGAAAAGCTCGCGCCGCAATCGCCGACTGAAATAGCGGAGCTTGTGGGCTGTTTCGGATATGAGTACCAGCCGAGTGGCATCGCCACACTGCAATCTTCCTACACTGTAATATTCATACGGTGCTCCGTTGAACGCTGAAGCCATCCGCAAAATTTTCGAAGAAGTTCGCAAAGGTAAGCTCTCTCCCGATGAGGGAGTTGCCCGCCTGCGGCATTTGCCGTTTGAAGACCTCGGCTTTGCCAAAGTGGACCACCATCGCGCCCTGCGCGCAGGAATGCCAGAAGTAATTTTGGGAGAAGGAAAGACTCCCGCACAGGTTGCCCAAATTTTTTCGCGATTGGCGAAGCATGGCGGCAACATTCTGGCCACACGAACCAACCCGCAACAATTTGCCGCGGTGAAGAAGAAAGCTCCCAAAGCGGAATACCGGGAACTCGCACGGGCTGTCGTTCTGCGGCGTGAACGAAAAAAATATGGCAAAGGAATCATCGCTGTGGTTTCGGCGGGAACCAGCGACATTCCCGTTGCCGAAGAAGCAGTTGTCACGGCCGAGTTGATGGGCAATGATGTCGAGCGTTTGTACGATGTAGGAGTCGCCGGAATTCACCGCCTGCTGGCCAATCGTGGAGCACTGACGCGGGCGCGAGTAGTCGTGGTGTGCGCCGGTATGGAAGGCGCACTACCCAGCGTGGTGGGCGGTCTGATTGGCGTTCCGGTGATCGCTGTGCCAACAAGCGTTGGTTACGGAGCGGCCTTCAAAGGATTGGCGGCACTTTTAGGAATGATGAACTCGTGCGCCTCGAACGTAAGCGTTGTAAATATCGATAATGGATTTGGCGCCGGGTATGTGGCGTCGCTGATTAATCGGCTGTGAATGTTGGGTTAGCGATGGGCAGGTTTTTCTCAGTTGAAAGAGGAGGATGTATGGGAATTTCACTCTCTGACGAAATCCGCCAGCTTTTGGATCGTCCAAACTTCGCTCACCTGGCGACGCTGATGCCGGATGGTTCGCCGCAATCGGTACCGGTATGGATTGGACGCGACGGAGATCGGATTATTGTCTGCACAGGTGAAAACTCGCTGAAGGCTAAAAACACGCGCCGCGATCCCCGAGTGGCCTTGTCGATCGTCGATTTCGATAATCCCTACGTGGAGGCCCAGATTCGAGGACGAGTTGTCGAGCGCCGGCCCGATCCAGACCTCAAAGTGATGGATCCAATCTCCCGCAAGTACGTGGGGAAACCTTTTCCCTTCCGAAATCCCGAAGGCCGTGTGGCGCTGATCATCGAAGTGGAGAAGGCTCGCTACACCAAGCTGCCGTTCGAGCATACCCCGGCGACGTGATGGGAATAGCAGTTTGGAATGACAAAAAAATAAAGGGCTTAGCCGTACGAGTAAACTCATGCCCTCCTCAAATACGTTCCAGACCAGAGTTTTTCCGCAGCCTGCTAGAGATTAGACGGGCGGGACACCCGTCTCTCCATCAAACTGGCGCGTGAAAACAAAAACGCGTGAAAACAAAAAACTGCAAGGCTGGACGGCAGCATAGGTCCGCTGCTCAGGCCAGAGTAGCGATGTATTT
>DAIMDJ010000012.1:0-15200 GCA_036725905.1 Terriglobales bacterium | reverse complement strand
GCAAGGCTGGACGGCAGCATAGGTCCGCTGCTCAGGCCAGAGTAGCGATGTATTTCGTGTTCGGAATCGCTGTAGAAGAATCTGCTGATTATGAATGGGGAGCGAATTGCTCGTTCACCAAAGGCCCGATCTAGGCAAATCTACAGGGTTTTTTCGCAAAAATGCCCGGAAATGACGATTGGAACCGCCTCCTTACAAGCCTAGCATCGTCATGATTCATGACACGAATGAGGCAAGACTTTGGAGGAGCCTGTGGCGACTCACATCCTTATCGTGGACGACAGCCCACTGGTGCGGCAGCGGCTTGGGGACTTGCTGCAGCAGCATCCTCATTGGGAAGTCTGCGGAGAGGCAGTGGATGGTGCCGACGCGGTGGAAAAAGCACAGGCACTCCGGCCTGACCTGATCGTTCTGGATTTCATGATGCCCGGAATGAATGGATTGCAGGCAGCGCGCGAAATAGGCAAGCTGATTCCCGGTGTTCCCATCCTGATGTTCTCCATGCACGTCTCACCGCAGCTTGTAGCGGAGGCCCGCGACGCCGGTTGCCGCGGAGCGGTGTCCAAGACCGACGTCGACCATGTGATCGAGGGAGTGGAAGCGCTGCTGCACAACCAGGCATATTTCCCGCAGATTCATTAAGCTGAAAATTTGGCGTGCTGATCGGGAACGCGGTAGAGTAGGCGGTCGCAAAACTACTCAACATGGCAAACGATCAGGAGAAGGTTTTAGCCGCACGCGCCAGCATGCAATTTGTTGAGGATGGACAGGTGGTCGGCCTGGGTAGCGGCTCGACGGCTGCCTACGCAGTGCAGCTTCTCGGTGAGCGAGTGCGTGCTGGTTTAAAGATTCATGGTATTCCCACCTCCGTGCAAACCCAGCAACTCGCCGACGAGCTGAGAATTCCTCTGCTTGCGCTGAATGATGTCCAGGAAATTGATGTGACCATCGATGGCGCCGATGAAATTGATCCTGAGTTGCGGTTGATTAAGGGCGGTGGCGGGGCGTTGCTGCGGGAAAAAGTTGTGGCGTCTGCATCAAGGAAGATGGTTGTTATCGCCGATTCGAGCAAGCAGGTCTCCCGGCTGGGAAGGTTCCCTTTGCCGGTTGAGGTGATTGCATTTGCCGAGACGGTGATTCGCAAGAAAATCGCCGCTCTGGGCGCGTCAGTGAAGCTTCGGCAATATGCCTATGGGAACCCCTTCACAACGGATGAAGGACATCACATTTTGGATTGCAGCTTCGGCGAGATTTCCGATCCCCCGGCGCTCGCGCGCGAATTGAAAACTATGCCGGGAGTAGTGGAGCACGGGCTGTTTATAAGCTTGGCTACGGTCGCGCTGATTGGGAAGGGTGATCAGGTGGTTGAGGTGAAGCCAGCCGTAAAAGCTATAAACCACGAAGGGCACTAAGGTACACGAAGGAAAGGCGAGTTCACGCTAGCCGTAACTTCGTTGGCCACAGATTTCACACGGAGGAACACGGATCACGATTAAGAATTTGATCCGTGCCAATCGGCGTTAATCAGTGGCGAGGAATTTCTTACCGCGAGACAATTTCGCGCAGCGCCGCCAGGAAGCGTTCGACTTCTTCCGTCGTGTTGTAATGCGCCAGGCCAATGCGCAGGAAGCCGCCGTCTTTTTCGACATTGAGCCGCTCGGTTAGGTTCAATGCATAGTAATTTCCATCCCAGGTAAAGAAGCCGCGCTCGCCGAGTTTGGTTGCGAGTTGGAGTGGCGTCCAGCCAGCGATCCGAACAGCGACCGTGGGGCAGCGCTGGTTGAATCGCTGTGGATTATGAATGCCGTAGAGCTTCAGCCCAGGAATGACGAGCAATCCCGAGATTAGGCGCTCCATCAATTCGCGTTCATGCTGCTGGATGGCTTTGTAGGCGGCAAGCAGGGCCGAACGGCGGGTGGAGGCTGATGGATCGCCGCGGCGGCCGAGATCGGCGAGATAGTCCACACAGGCGGTAATTCCCGCAATGCATTCGTGATTGAGCGTGCCCCATTCCCAACGGTTGGGGATGGCATTGGTGTTGGCGCGGACTTTGTAAGGCACGAGACGCTTGAGGTGCTCGCGTTTTCCGTAGAGCACGCCCATATGCGGGCCGAAAAATTTATAGGTAGAACACACAAGGAAATCGCAATCAAGGGCGCGGACGTCGATGGGACCGTGCGGCGCGTAGTGGACGGCATCGATGTAGGCAAGCGCGCCCGCTTTGTGTGCGAGTCGGATTACTTCCTCCGCGTGATTGATTGTTCCCACTGCGTTCGAGGCGTACCCGACAGCGACCAGTTTTGTTCGTTCAGTAATCTTGGCCGTGAGGTCATGCATGTCGAGTGTGCAGTCTTCTTCGTTGATTTCCGCAAGGCGAATCGTGACTCCGTGTTCTTCGAGAGCACGCCAGGGAGAAATATTGGCGTCGTGATCGAGATGAGTGAGCAGGATTTCATCGCCAGGATGAAGCTCGCGACCAATAGAACGGCTGATAGCGTAGGTCAGCGTGGTCATGTTGGGACCGAAGACAACTTCGTCGGGATCGCAGTTGAAGAAATCGGCCATGGCGCGGCGGGCTTCGGCAATCATAGCGTCGGTGTTGCGGCTGGTCGCGTAGGCGCCGGCAGTATTGGCATTGTTGCGGCGGAGATAGCCGGAGATGGCGTCGATCACCGGCTGCGGGACTTGGGTGCCGCCGGGGCCATCGAGAAAGGTGGCGGGATGACCGTTGATGGTTTGGGCCAGCGCAGGGAATTGGGCACGGGACCAGGTGAGGTCGAGTTGTGAGGGGACTTGAGTTTCGGTTGTTGGCATAATCTTTCTTCAAATGATTTAACCACAGAGGGCACAGAGGACCACAGAGGAGAAGCTACGCATCTCCGCTTGCGGCGCGGATAAAGTCGGCCAGCATTCCATAAGCGGTCGTTTCGACTCCGGGGTTCATTTCAGTAATCGCCAGGCCGGGCAAGATGTCGGTTTCAAAATGGACTATAGACGACGTGCCAGAGATCCAAGCCAGGGGATCAGTAAGAGTAACTTTTTCGGGGCGGACACTGGCAGTCACAACGGCCCCCTCGCGTTGGGCACGGCATACGAGCTTGTAAGGGTTTCCTTCGGCGCGTGCAGTGCGAACTTCTTCAGCGCTCAAACCACTGATCCCCTTACGTTCGATCGCGCTCAGTTTGATGGGCACGCCCATGAGAACGATAACGAGCGCCGCGACTTTCACGGTTGCATCCCAGCCTTCGACGTCGTGGGTGGGATCAGTTTCGGCGATACCGATTTCCTGCGCGTGCTTGAGCGACTGCTCGAAGCTCAGGCCTTGCTCCATGCCGGTGAGAATCACATTAGTTGTGGAATTGAGAATCCCGCGAAAGCCGCGCAGGTGGAGTACGGGAAGAGTGTCGAAGAGAGAAAAAATGGGAGCGCCATCCATCACGGTCGATTCGAAGAGGAAGCGGCGGTGTTTGGATGCGGCGAGGGCACGGAGTTCCTGGTAAGCGTGGACCACGGTGCTTTTGTTCGCTGTGATAGCGTGCGCGCCCATTTCCAGCGCAGCGCGGATGTGATCGACGGCGGGTTGGCCGGAGGTGACGTTTAGCGAAGTTGCTTCGAAGAGCACGTCGGCTTGCGTCGCGTGCAGCCAATCGCGGACATTGGAGGCTTGAGATGCAGGTAAGCCTTCGCGGGCGGGGGCGCCCACGCCACATGTGACGGAAACACCCTTTGGATCGGCGAGCCAACCTAAGCGACGGCTGGCGATGCCGGTAATCCGGTACGCGATTTGGAGGTCACGCAACTCGGCTTGCTTTTTCTCCAGCAGGCCGACTAACGCGCGGTTTACGTTTCCGAAACCAAGCAGGCAAAGGTTGTAGGTGCGGATGAGAGGCTCCTTGCGATTTGAGCTGCAGCACTATCCCATTCCGGTGGTGTGCTCGGGTTGAATCTTATAGAGCACTCGGACTTCGCCCGCTTGGCGGTATGGGTACTTGTCTACGCCGAGATATTTCTTCGCCAGCTTATCGATGTGGGTATCAGCGCCCTGCTCGGTGATTTCGACTACACGGCCGCGGATTTCGAGATAGCGGTAAGGATTATCAGGATCAACGATAGATATGGCCACGCGTGGATCGCGGCGCACATTCTTGTCTTTTTGGCGGCCCTTAGCTGAGTTGAAGACGACGTAATCGGCTTCAAGGTCACACCACACGGGCGTCACCTGCGGCCGGCCGTCGGGCATGAGCGTTCCTAAATTGGCGAACGCGCGCTTGCTGAACAAATCGCGGTACTTCTCGGGGATGACTTGCGACATAGCACCTCCTCGGTTATGCGGGATTTACAGATCATTGGATTATAGACGCCGGGAAGGTCGGAGCGACAGGCAGAGCCGAAGGTGATGTAGCGACTGTCGTGCTGTCAGGATTGTAGAATGCTGCTCACCTCTTGCCGGAATCTATGCGTTAGCATCGGTGGGCAAACTCTGGTGGCGGACACATGGCGATCGCGAGTCATCACTTTCGTCGGTTTTCCTTCTTGGTTCTCGTCAGTCTCCTGCTCGGCGCGCAATATGCAAGCGCCCAGAGCTCGAGACCGACCATCGTTTTCATGACTGATTTTGGCACGGCGGACGATTCTGTGGCGATTTGCAAAGGCGTGATGTATTCGATTGCGCCCGAGGCGCGAATCGTGGATCTGACGCATCAGGTCACCCCATTTTCCATTCTGGATGGCGCGAGATTTCTATATGGAGCGACGCCGTACTATCCAGCCGGGACGGTATTCGTTGTCGTTGTAGATCCGGGCGTGGGCAGCGCGCGGAAAGCTGTGGTGGTGAAATCCAAACGCGGGCAGTATTTCGTTTTGCCCGACAATGGGTTGATTACGCTCGTGGAGCAGCGTGACGGCATTGGAGGGGCGCACGAGATCACAAATCCGGCCTGGATGATCGGCAGCAAACTTTCGTCGACATTTCATGGCCGCGACATTTTTTCGCCGACCGCCGCACATCTGAGCCGAGGTGAGGATTGGCGGCAGGTTGGACCAGAAGTTGCGGTAAAAGATTTGGTGAGGCTTGACCTGAAGCAGACGAAGCTCGATGATCGCGGCTTGACCGCGGAAGCGATCGCTATGGACGGTCCGTATGGCAATCTGGTTACAAATATTGATGCCAATGATTTTCTAAGACTCGGTTATCAGCGTGGGGCGCAAGTTGAGGTTACGGTTGGCAAAGAAAAGATCACCATGCCGTTCGTTAGGACATTTAGCGATGTACCTTTAAAAGCGCCGTTGCTGTATGTTGATTCCCGCGGGCATGTGGGATTGGCAGTGAATCAAGGGAGCTTTGCTGCAACATATGACATCAAGCCCCCAGTTGAGGTTTTCATTCCGCGAGCTAAGAAGTGAATCGCACTGGGACACGGAGTTACGAGATATCGAATTATCCGCATTAGCGGACAATAGTATCCGCCCGCACAGGTTCAATCTCGTTAGATGTCAGAGGCTATCTGCGGGAGCACGGTTCGCAATAAAGCAACGAAATCTCTTCCCACGCGCCTGCCGGTTTCGAGCACCTCTTCGTGACTAAGTGGTTTATCTAGAATTCCTGCGGCCATATTGGTCACACACGAGATGGCGAGGACTTTGATCCCCATCTGGCGGGCAACGATCACCTCAGAGATAGTTGACATTCCAACGAGGTCTGCGCCGATAGTGCGGAGATAACGAATCTCAGCAGGGGTTTCATAGCTGGGGCCGAGAAGTGCTGCATAGACGCCTTCCTGAACCGTCTTGCCGAGCGCCCGGCCTGCAGCCAGAACTGCAGCCCGGTATTCTCTGCAGTAGGCATGCGTCATATCAGGGAACCGCGGCCCGAAGCGGTCATCGTTAGCACCGACGAGTGGGTTCTGGCCTTGTAAATTGATGTGATCCGACACGACTACCAGCGCTCCCTGCTTATATTCGAGATTGATGCCGCCGGCTGCATTAGTGAGAATGACCGCGCGAACACCCATGCGGCCGAAGACGCGCATAGGAAAAGCGACTTGTTGGGGCGAATAACCTTCATAGAGATGGACGCGTCCCTGCATCGCTGCCAGCGGGATGCCGTCAGCTTTCCCAATCACCATTTGGCCGGCGTGGCCAATCGCGGTTGAACGCGGGAAAGATGGGATTTGCTCGTAGGGTATTCGCGCGGCGTCGGAGAGTTCGTCGGCGAATGCGCCCAGCCCCGAGCCCAGGACTAGCCCAATCTTTGGCCGGAGGGGGGTTTTTGATAACAAGAAGGTTGCGGCGGTGTCGGCGAGCGAAAAATCGTCCTGCTGCATGATATTTGTATCAGGATGCTTAGGGAAACAGCTTTGGAGTGATCATTTTGTAAAAAACATTAAGTTTTGATGAACAGTTACGTCATTCGTCAGGAAATCAGTTCTCAGCTACCAGTTGTCAGTTCTCAGTTCCGAGTTAGAGTCTCTTCTCACGGGTAGCAAACTCACGTTCCAGAACCAATTGTGCGTCGCATTCGCTGGCAGCAAGGAATTTCTGCCAAGCTCCAAAACCAGCAACAGCGTCTTCTTTGGAAAGCGGGTAATTGTACCTGACGGGCAGAGAAACCGACAATGTTTCGGCATCGAAAACATGTGGGCACGAAGGTTTGCGTTCGTCTCTCTACCTGAGAGTTCGGAAGTGTGAACTCGCAACGCTTTCGAGATCCGGCTCCCAGCGCGTTTTCTGCTGAGATTTTCACAGTCTCGGTGATTACAGTTCCGAGTAACTTCTCAATCGTTGCATTCAAGAACTATACGGAAGACCGCGCTGGATGCGGTTTGGACTCGTAGTGTTGCGCTTTATTTGCACTAAATCCGGTTCACATGCCTGTGGACGACCTGCACTCGATTGCAAATACAAGCAGATAGAGTTGGGTCATTTTCATTGACTACAAAATTAGAAAGAGTAAAAACATACTCGTTCTTTGACATCTTCCCAAGTTTTCCCGGTTGGTGTAGCGTCCGGGGCTCGAGCCAAATCACCTTCTACACTGCAAAGTGACTGACGGAGGGTCTAGCAAGGGTCTATAGCAAAATGCTGGTCGAGGCGAACAGGAAGAAACGTCAAAGGCAGGATAGAGTCCAGAGGCGTTAAGCTGGTTTATCCGGTTGGCGGTGAGCCCGGAGCCCGAGTAAAGATCGCGCGGAGCGGTTCCGCAAGGAAAAGCACCGAGAGCAGGTCGGCGAGGGTCTAAAGCGAGCTACTGGCCGAGACGAATGAGCTTAACACCACCTCTGGACTCTTAATGTTAGCGCGTCTGCCCACGTCCTGAGCGATTCAGCTCGCCCTCCCCTGCCAGTGAGCGGTCATTCACCGGGGGCGACGCTTCTTAGACGCCAGTTATCGGTCATCAGCTTTCAGATTACGGGATCGGCGGTACTACGAGTTTCTCTCGCGTCACTAAGCGGGCGCGGTAGATAGTGTTGCTTTCCGGAACCTCCGCCACCGCGTCCACATTCAGCTCATACGTTCCGGGCGGAAGGCTTTCGCTGAATGGGATCTCCACATCCTCTGTGTCGCCTCTCAACGTAAAATGCTGATATCCCACCGCTGTGGCCCGGCCAATCTCGTTCACTGCCAGAGCGATAACAGTCAGATCAAAGTCCTGCCCGGTTTGATTCGCCAGCCTAAGGGCGCACTCCAGCCTTTGGCCATTGATTTTCGGAAGTCGGCCCCACTGCAGGAGCAGAGGAGCAACCACCAGCAACGTTAGCTCCTGGCTTTTCTCGTGAGCCGGCTTGCCGCTGTCGGTGACCGTCACCGTGAATCGAAAGTCGCCGGTCTCGATCGGAACACCGCTGAGAACGCCATCCGGACCGAGCGCGAGTCCATCAGGCATCGAGCCACCGGTGACCTCCCACTGAAGGGGGCTGATTCCACCTTCCGCCCGAAGTTCGAATCGATACTGCTGCCGCAGCAGCGCTTTCGGCAGTGAAACAGTATGGATGGCGAGCGGCTCTCCGGCAGCGGCTGCTTGCTGGGCAAGGGATGTCGTCGAAAGAATCATGGTCCAAGCCAGTAGGCAAGCGACGGAAACGTTTACGCGGTCCAACGGCGCACCTCAGCGTGTAAAGCCTGTGTTATTTCCAAGGCGTTAAACATGACTCGAAGCGCTGCCGTGCCACGCTCTGACGGGCGGGATTTGTAGGACCTCATGCAGCACGCTTTCGCGTTTTTTGAGGCCGGATCCGCCTTGAAAGCAGAGCCTTGGCTTTTTCAAGTTCGGCGCGGCGGGAGGCGCTGAGACCGCGCCCACCGCGATTGATGAAGTAAGTCAGCATCCGCATTCCTGAAGCCGGACCTTTTGGTGAAACCTCCTTCGAGGCCAGCGTTCGCGCAATTGTGGCGGCGCTCTTGGTGAAGAGTCCTTCGGGAGGATGCGTGGAGTCAGTCTTCACCTTTGCGACCCACCTTTTTGTTTTCTTTGCGGGCATGGCACCTCACGGTCGTCTCAAAAGGCAGGGTGGTGAGGCCCCGCCATAGTGGGATGGAACTGCGCTGCTTTCCACTCCTAATCCGCGCTAGACGGAGGGTACCTTTGATCCCATCGGGCGCAAATAAGTGCAGGGCGCGCCAGTGCAGAATCAGCGCCCCAATCACGGGTAATTATAAGCTATGATTTTCGGGAGGTGTTGTTCGAGGATTGGTGAACAAGGCCAGGGAGATCAACGTGTCAGAAACGCGAAGAATTACGCTACAAGCCTGCGTCTGCGTGGTCACGCTGCCCCTTTTTGTTTCCTGCGGACACACCGAGCAACTCGATCTCTCACGGCTGAAGTTGCCGGAGGGTTTTCACATTGCGGTGTTCGCGACCGCGCCTCATGCGCGGATGCTGGCGTTCAGTCCGGGCGGCGTGCTGCTGGTCACAGACATGAGCGACGGCAAAGTGCTCGCCTTTCCCGATCCCAAACATACCGGAAAAGCGGAGCGCACAGTGACCGTGCTCGATGATCTAAACGCGCCGCACGGCATCGCGTTTCACAATGGCAAGCTTTATGTGGCAGAGATTAATGCAGTGCGGCGTTACGACTGGGACGAAGCACAATTGAAAGCCTCGAATGGCCAGAAGCTCGCCGACCTGCCAGGGAGTGGGGGCGGGCATTCCACGCGGACGATTATTTTTTGGAATGGAAAAATGTATGTAGCCGCGGGATCGAGCTGCAACGTTTGCAAAGAAGACGATCCGCGCCGCGCCGCGGTCACGGAATACAACGAAGATGGGAGCGGTCAGCGCCTCTTCGCCTCTGGACTACGCAATTCGGTGGGTCTCGCAGTAAATCCCAAGACAAACACGATTTGGGCTGTGGACAATGGGCGCGACTGGCTGGGGGACAATCTTCCGCCAGAGGAAGTGAATGATCTAGGCACGAACGGAGGCAACTTCGGCTGGCCATATTGCTATGGCGATCGCGTGCGCGACACTTCGCAGAGTAAGACATACGAGTGCTCGAAGACCGTCGCCCCCAAGCTCATGATGCAGGCGCACTCGGCGCCGCTGAATCTGCTCTTCTACACGGCAAACATGTTTCCGGCCGAGTATCGCAACAACATATTCATAGCTTTTCACGGCTCCTGGAACCGCAGTATTCCAACCGGGTACAAAGTGGTTCGCGTGAAGTTGGATAACAACGGCCAGCCCCAGGGCCCCCCGGAAGATTTCATCACCGGATGGCTTCGTTCCGGCGAGACACGGAAAGGCGTGTGGATGGGCCGGCCGGTAGGGCTAGCTGTTGGGCCGGAAGGCGCAATGTATGTTAGCGATGATTCGGCGGGGGTGGTGTATCGGGTTACTCACGAAAAATAGCACCGGCAGCTTGTCCGCTGGGCATGCGTGGGCGGGATGCTCCTGCGACACCCGCTGGCAAGTCGGCACTACTTGCAAAACTTTTCATACTGCTCGTAGATGTAATTATCGGTCATGCCTGCAATGTAATCACAAATAACTCTAGGCAACGGCTCCTGTTTCGCTTTATTCCGGTAGCTTGATGGCAGCGTCTCCGGCTTCTTCATCCAGAATTCAAACAGCTCTGTGATCACCCGCTCAGCGTCGTTCTTTTCCGGATCGAGGGTAGCGCTGAAATATAAATTCGAGTAGAGGAACTGCTTCGCCGCGAGCCTTTCTTCTTCCACCTCGCGACTCAGTCTCGCCAGCCTGTCGGGATAGGCGCGAACATCTTTCAGATCGCGAATCCCTGCTGTCCTGATCTGCTCCTGCGTGTTGCAGATCAGATCACCTACCAAGCGATTGAGCATGCGCTTCAAGGCTTCGTTGAACTTTAGTTTATCGATCGCGTTCGGATAAATCTGCTCCACTTCGCGAAAAAAAAGCTCGAAGACGGGAACTCCCTCGCGAATCTGCTCCAGCGTGAGCAGGCGGGCTTCGTAGCCATCGTCCAGGTCGGCGGTGCTGTAGGCAATTTCGTCGGCTAAATCGATAAGCTGAGCTTCAAGCGGCGGCCGCTGGTCAAGCAGATACTCAGACAATTCTGGATAGTTATCTGCGGTGTAATCGTGGGAGTGCTTGATGATCCCTTCCCGAACTTCAAAGGTCAGATTGAGACCGCGAAACGCGGCATAGCGCAGCTCGAAGTCTTCAACGATTCGCAAGGCATGCAGGTTGTGATCGAAGAAGGAACCGTGGCGGCGCATGGCGGCGTCGAGGGCTTTCTCGCCGGCGTGGCCAAAGGGAGGGTGTCCAACATCGTGTACTAGCGCGAGGGCTTCAACCAGGTCAACATTGAGTCCGAGCTGGGCAGCAACGGTTCGCGCGATCTGCGCGACTTCAATGGTATGGGTCAGGCGATTGCGGAAATGGTCTGAATAGCGGCGGGTGAAAACCTGGGTCTTGGCTTCGAGCCGGCGAAAGGAGCGCGAGTGGATGACGCGGTCGCGGTCGCGCTGAAAATCATTGCGGTATGGATGCTGAGGCTCGGGATGGCGGCGTCCGCGTGAATTCTCCACTCGCACCGCATAAGCGGCCAGCATGGGATGAGTCTAGCAAACACCGCTTTCGGCTATCAGCAGTCAGCCGTAGAACCTCGGCGCAAACATTGGCTTCGAGCGTTCCTTCGGCCGCGTTTCAGGCCTGTGCAGTGTTGTGGAAAAGACAACTTTTGTATCCTTTACGAATAATTACAGTTGGCTACAATAAAGAAACGGGCGACTAGCTTCATGGATTCCCCTCAGAGGTTCCGGACAACCGTTCTTTCGCGCACTCAGCCTTACCGAGAGATAAGTGAAGTTGGTGCACGCCGGCACGTGCCGCGGATCCTGGTAATCGATGACAATCCCGACATCATGTTGTTGATGCAGGAACTGCTGGCAACGCGTGGCTACGATGTTGTAGCTGTACCGGATGCCGTGCAGGCGGAAGCCGAAGTGCATCGCCAGACACCCGATCTGATCCTTTCAGATGTCATTATGCCGGGCAAGTCGGGTTACGAATTATGCCGGGAACTTAAGGACAACCCGGCGACCCGGCTGATTCCCTTTGTGCTGATCACCGGTTTGACTGACCGGGAAGACCGGCTGAAAGGGATCGAATGTGGGGCGGATGATTTCCTGAATAAGCCGATCTACGCGGAGGAACTGTTCGCGCGCGTCAAGTCACTGCTGAAGCTTAAAGACTTCACTGACGAGCTGGAAACAGCGGAATCAGTGTTGTGCACGCTCGGCCTGAGCGTGGAGAGCCGCGATCCTTACACTGAGGGACATTGCGAGCGCCTGGCGCAGAATGCGAGCGCCCTCGGCCGGCACCTTGGCTTGGATGATGAATCGATTGTGGCGCTGCGCCGCGGCGGTTATTTGCATGATCTCGGCAAGATTGCTGTTCCGGATGAGATTCTGAAGAAGGGTTCGAATCTAACTCCCGAAGAATGGGTCGTGATGAAGCAGCATCCGGTGACTGGTGAGAACATTTGCCGGCCATTGAAATCGCTGCGACTCGTGCTGCCCATTATCCGTAACCATCACGAACACTCCGACGGCAGCGGCTACCCGGACAGACTGCGCAAAGGCGAAATTCCTTTGCTGGCACGAATCCTGCAAGTGGTAGATGTCTACGATGCGCTGCGAACGGCTCGGCCGTATAAGCCGGTCCTAAGCCACGAGCAATCCGCCATCACCATGCGTGAAGAGGCCCGCTCGGGGCTTTGGGACGAGCGCTTGGTGGTGGAGTTCTTCGCGATGCTGGAGAAACAGCGGCAGGTGGCTTAAGCGGCCCTCGGCAGTCGATCTCAGCTAGTAAGAGTGTGATACCGAATCCGGTCGAAACTCTCCACTAGTCGCCTCATGCTTGGGACACGAGAAATCCTTGGCCTTTTCTAATTCAGTTCTGGGTTGCCAGTTCTCAGTTCTCAGAGCCTAAGGCAGATTAAATCTCTGCTTCTGTCGTAAGTCCCTGGTCGGCTTACCCCCTCGTTTCCACTCCGCTTTTTTGCTCGCGTGCCCTATTCTAGGAGCTGCGAGAACAAAGCTCGGCTGCAACCTTGGCCAACGACCAACGAAGCCCGACCAACGACTGCACGTACAGCATCATCATCCCCGCCTATAACGAGAGCGCGCGCATCCGGGCGACGTTGGATCGAGTTCTGGCCTACTCCGCAGAGCGTGGCTGGAATGCGGAAATTATCGTTGTAAACGATGGCTCGCGCGATGATACCGCTGAAATCGCTCGCAAATATGCGGCAGTGAATTCCCGCCTCCGGTTGCTGGAAAATCCTGGCAATCGTGGCAAAGGATACAGCGTGCGCAACGGCATGCTGCATGCGCGTGGAGAAGTGTTGCTGTTCACCGATGCCGATCTTTCTTCCCCCATCGAGGAGGCGGAGAAATTATTTGCCGCAATTGCAGCCGGCGCGGATGTGGCCATCGGCTCGCGGTGGCTGCGCAGTGATTTGCAAAGCCAGCGGCAGCCACTCTACCGGCAATTGTTCGGCAGAATTTTTAATCTGATGCTGCGCATCACGCTGGGCCTCACCTTCAGGGACACGCAATGTGGTTTCAAGGCCTTCACACGTAGAGCCGCGCAAACAATTTTTCCGTTGCAGACGGTGGAACGCTGGGGCTTCGATCCCGAACTGCTTTACCTGGCGAAGAAGTTCGGTTTCAAGATTGCCGAAGTGCCGGTGGCTTGGGCACACAGCGAAGGCACGCGCATCAGTCCGCTGCGCGATGGGATTCGCATGTTTGCAGAAATGCTAAAGATTCGTTGGAATGCGCTGACCGGAAAATATTCTCCCCAAAAGGTTCGATGAACTCAGGAACCAGTAGCTGCAGCTCGCATCTGTTCGCGCGGCACGGTCACGATTTCGCCATTCTTGCGGGCGAGCGTCATTTGCGAAGCACAATCATCACAGAGCCAAAAGTATTCGAGCCGCCGGACGGGTTTTCTTGCGCCAGAATCTGCTGCCGGATCCTGGTGGGAGCTAGCCTCGGTTTCTATGCGGAAGAGCTTGCCCTGATGGAGATAAAGAAAAGCAGCGCGGCATTGCGGATTGGCGCATTTGGAAAGCATGTGGCCTCCCACGCGCGAAGAAGATCTTTCCGAGATGTACTTAGTTTACTCCGACTCGAAAACAAGCAACTGGATTTATCATCGGGCGCTGTGGAAATTTTGGAGGTCAATCCATATCGGGACCGGTGTTCTAGATTGCCACTCCGCTGCGAGCAGCCCGGGCACATTGCGCGACCGCTTCGACAACTTTCTGTCCCATCTGGCTCGTGCTGAGCGTGGCCTGAGAGGGTTTGGCCAGATCACGCGTACGATTCCCAGCCGCTAATACCTCGGCAACCGCCGTCTCGATGCAAGCGGCTTCGCGCTCCAGCTTAAAAGAGTGGCGCAGCAGCATGGCGACGGAGAGGATCGCACCTAGCGGACTGGCAATGCCCTGTCCCGCGATGTCCGGGGCGGAGCCATGCACGGGCTCGTATAAACCGACAGAGCCGCCAATGCTCGCTGAGGCCAGCATGCCAAGAGAACCTACGACTCCACCTGCCTGGTCGGAAAGGATATCCCCGAACATATTTTCTGTGAGTAGGACGTCGAAATCTGCGGGATGCGCCACCAGCGCCATCGCTGCCGAGTCCACGTACATGTGAGAGAGCTTCACTTCCGGATATTGCTGGGCCACACGAGTCACGACATCGCGCCACAGGCGTGAGCAATCCAGGACGTTGGCTTTGTCAACAGAAGTCACTTTGCGGCGGCGGGAGGGCGCTAGTTCAAAAGCCACATGCGCGATGCGCTCGATTTCCGCTTCGCTGTAGCGCATCGTGTCCAAGGCATAGCGCTTGCCGGCTGGCCCTTCGGTTTGGCGGGGCTGGCCGAAGTAAATTCCGCCCAGAAGCTCGCGCACGATCAGAACGTCAGTTCCGTGGACCACCTCGGGGCGAAGCGGAGAACAATCTTCCAGAGCAGGGAAGCAAATCGCCGGGCGCAGATTCGCGAATACCCCCAGCTCACGGCGAAGACGCAGCAACCCGCTCTCCGGACGAAGATGAGCCGGAAAGCTGTCGAATGAAGGTCCCCCGACAGCGCCCAACAGGACGGCGGCCGAAGAAAGGCAGGCCTGTAATGTGTCGTCGGGGAGCGGGTCTTTGCTGGCGAGCAGAGCTACGCCGCCGATCGGCTTTTGAGTGATGGTTAGCTGATGGCCAAAAGCCTGAGCTACTTCTTCCAAGACGCGAACTGCTTGATCAACGACCTCGGGACCAATGCCATCACCGGGAAGAACCGTCAGATTGAGGCGCATTGAGAGGACTTGATCATAGCCGAAATGTGATTCCAGAGGATTTTCTCCGCGAGCCTTGCGATCCTTGGCGACGTTTGGGGTTAAAAGCTCTTCGTCCGTGGACAGCAAAACCCTCTAACCGCGAAGAACGCAAAGATAAGCGCGCGAAGATCGCAAAGCAAGACTATGCTCTACTGACATTCATTACTCGAAGCGACGTCACAGGGGGCTTTCTTCGCGACCTTTGCGAAACCTTGGCGAGCTTTGCGGTTAAAAGCTCTTCGCCTGTAGACACAAGACCGTTTAACCGCGAAGAACCAAAGATAAGCGCGCGAAGACCGCCAAGAAAAACCTATACACCCCAGAGGTAGTCTTCCTGCTCGGCGTGGTGCTCGGCGAGGGAGTTCAAGGGCAGCCTGGCGCCGT
>DAIMDJ010000011.1:0-20137 GCA_036725905.1 Terriglobales bacterium | reverse complement strand
CGCGGGTGTTACGAGCGCCGGTTTTTCAAGCTTCATCTGCGCCAGAACTCGATAGCTTATTTGACGCGGCGCAGTCGCGTGGCAATGAAGGATTGATGATCAAAGATCCCGAATCGCCCTATACGCTTGGCCGGCGCGGGAAATCGTGGCTGAAGCTGAAACGGGAGCTCGCGACCTTGGACGTCGTAGTGACTGCCGTCGAGTACGGACATGGCAAGCGCATCGGCGTTTTGAGCGATTACACGTTTGCCGTACGTGACGGCGAGAAACTGGTGAACATCGGCAAGGCATACTCTGGGCTGACAGATGCCGAAATTACTCAGATGACGAAGTGGTTTCTGGAGCACACGATCGAAGATCAGGGCATGCGGCTGATCGTGGAACCGAAGATCGTGCTGGAGGTCGCCTTTAACAACATGATGCGGTCCGACAGACACAACAGCGGCTTTGCGCTGCGATTTCCGAGGATTGTGCGGCTGCGGCCGGACAAGCCCACGGAGGAGGCGGATGCGATTGAGAGAGTGAGAGAGATTTATCAGCAACAGAGCGGCACAGAGGCACTAGAACGGACCGATAGCTGATCATTGGAATTCGGCTCCCCATTCGGGATCGGGAAGGGCACGAGTTCCACTCGTGCCGATTCGCGGTTATGCAACGATGGCTTCAGCCGCTGAGGGCAGCGCGTCCAATTTGAATCCTGGATATGCCGAGCAGTAGCGATATTCCATTGCCCGATCCGCGAGCCTGTGGGCAACGGGATTGTCGTGAATGTATTCCCGGTGCCTTTCAAAATCTGCACGATCCCGAATCCGATGGTCCGTGAAACCTCTCTGCAAAACTCCTTGTGTTTCCCAAACTCAATCCCGAACGCATGCGAATAGCCGCCCCTAATGAGCTGCACGGTGCGCTCGAGTATCAACGTCTTCCGCCGGGGTAAGCAGCAAATGTACGTGCTCGGGCATTAGCACAAAAGCGTGTAACTGGAGTTTGCCTTGGCGCCGGTAGGCATATATCGTCCTCAAGAACAGCCGGGCATAACGCTCCACCACGAAGAGCCTTTGTCGTCGCCAAGTGGCGAAAGTCACGAAATACGTTCCGGGCGGAGACATTAGACGAGTAGGCTTCACAAGCGCACCTCAGCGGCTGGAAGCCGCTGTGCGATTAGACTACTCTGGCACGAGTAAAACTCGTGCCCTTCCCGATTAAACTAATTTTGTAAGAATTTCATTTTGGAACCGAGTCGAGGGGCCATGCCCTTGAGGTTGGGCGCTCCGGGAGTTATGCGGCCCTGTCTTGATCGACGCAAAGAAAAACGATTTCATCGCACAACGACAATAACAGGAACTTGCCAGCGCCGCCATGTTGGGATCCTGGTCTAAGGAGATCCCAAATCCCAGCTTCTCAATGACTGTGATGATGTTCTTCTCCGCCTACCGGCATCACGCATCCGTGCGCCACTTCGCACTCCACGTGTTCAAATTGAATTGTAGTGTGGTCGATGCGGAAATTCTGATGCAACCGGTCTTTCACGTCCCGGAGAATGCGTTCGCTGACTGAAGGCGGAATATCAGCAATGGCAATGTGGCAGGACAAAGCGCGAGTTTCCGAGCCGATGCTCCAGATGTGGAGATCGTGAACGTCGTTCACGCCTTCAATGGTTCGGATCGCCGTCTCCACGCGCTCCAACTTGATCCCGCGAGGCGTGCCTTCGAGCAGAATGTTCAGCGTCTCGCGGACGATGCCAAAGCCGGACCATAGGATGAGGGCGCCGATCCCGACCGAAAGCGCCGAGTCGATCCAGGACTGCCCGGTGGCAAGGATCGCCCAGCCGCCCGCGATAACTGCCGCCGTCGAGAGCGTATCGCCAATCTCATGCAGGAACGCGCTGCGAATGTTCACATCCCGACCTGAGCGATACAGCAGCAAGGCAATCACACCATTCATAATCACGCCCGCTGCTGCCACGCCAATCATCACGCCCGCGTGAACGTGTTGCGGGGCTTGCAAACGGCCGAAAGCCTCGTAAAAAATCAGGAACGAAACTGCCACCAGGGACGCCGCATTCACCAGGGCCGCCAGAACTCCGGCGCGGTGATAGCCATATGTCGCAGTAGAACTGGGCGGGCGCGACTGCAGATAAACGGCGAAGAGCGACAGCAGCAACGCGAAAAAATCAGACAAATTGTGGCCGGCTTCGGAGAGCAAGGCCAGCGAATGGGCACGAATACCGGCAACAACCAGCAGAACAATGTAGGCCAGCGTTACAAAAAGCGAGACTCGCAGAACCCGCGAGGTCCTCTCGCTTGGGCTGTGGCCAACATGCGTGTGCATCTTTTAAGTTTAAGGGGATAGAGGGAAGGCTTCAAGACACAGTCGTAACTCGAGTAGATCGAGAACCGCTGTTGGCGAATTGTGGCAGAAAGAAGCTGTTTTGGTGAATGTCAGAATCCCGGCGCGAAGGTATATCCAATCGACAACCCGAAACGGGTCGCCTGGGATGACGGAAACTCGCTGTTGTTATGGATCAGATATAAGTGCGCTTCGGGGCGCACGAACATGTGTCCCCAGACATAAAAGCGCAGACCGCCGCCTATGTGTCCCATGAAATGATTGCTGCTGACATAGTTCGTGCAGGAGAATGCGCTGCACTGGAATTGTGGGGTGTAGAAGCGAAGACTTTCAGCGCCGATGCCAGCCATCATTTCGGCGGTTGCCCGTGTGCCCAATTTCGGGGCGTAGATGCCATTGAAATCGTAAAAGATTGGGCGGTACGGCAGAACTCCTGCATAAAGATTCCGGCTGGCTCGCCAAGCCACATTTCCGCTGACGCCGAGGCGGTGCTTAATAATGAAGTCGGCACTGAATCCAGGATACAGCCCGCCACGTTCCGTAACGTTCTCGCCATTCGCCAACGCCACGGATCCAGATGGAGCCGTCAGTGTCCCGAAGCCAATCGCGGCATCGAATTCCTGGGCGTGAGCGAATGTCGGCATAAGAAACAAAATGCATAACGCAGCTATCAACGTGAGCTTTCTCAAGCAGACCTCCTCCACAGGCAAGGTTAGATGCTATCTGGTTGCGAGTAGAAGCCCGAACGTGCTCATCTATTGCCTAGAAAGGCAACCGCTACAGCGGGCTTGAATGTTGTCGGCATCTCCATCGCGGCAACGATCCTTTGCATCTATGAACCGGCAAAAAGAATCAACATAACTTACTGACCCGCCGATGTTCAGCCTGTCAGCCCCTGATTCAATATGCAAGATTCGAGTACTAGCCAGTGCTTGCCATTGAGGAAAAAGCGTTATCGCTCCGCAACGATTGCCCTGTTATTTGCTCTTGCCGGATGTAGTTGGCCGGCGCTGGCCCAGGTGATGAACGCAACTTCCGAGTCGAGCGAGTATTCCCCTTCCCAATCATCTGCAACCCCCATTCCAAGCAGCGTCGGAAGTCTGAATCAAAATCCTTTCACCGGTAGCGTCGCTGAGGGGAAAGTCAGTCCAGAGGTTCTGCCGCTCTCCTTCAAAGATGCCATTGACCGCGGCCTGAGAAATAACCTTGGACTGCTTTTGCAAAGCGACAGCGTGATTGCGGCGCGGGGGCAGAGGTGGAAGGAACTGAGCGACTTGCTTCCCAATCTCAGTGCGGGGGTAAGCGAGAATGTCGCACAGCAGAATCTCGCGGCCCTCGGGCTTCGTTTTCCTTCCAATTCGCCATTCGGGAAGATCCCTCAGATCGTCGGGCCTTACGGCTATTTCGATGCGCGTGTGTATTGGAGCCAATCTCTTTTTAATCTGAAAAGCCTCGACCGGGAGCGCGGAGCGGCGGCGAACCTGCAGGCCGCACGATATTCCTATAAAGACGCGCGTGATCTAGTGGTGCTGGCAGTCGGCAATGCCTATCTTCAGGCGATTGCCGGAGCGGCGCGTGTGGATACGGCGCAGGCGCAAGTGCAAACCGCGCAAGCTTTATATGGCAAAACTGCAGATCAGCAAAAAGCGGGGGTAAGTCCCGCGATTGACACGCTGCGCGCTCACGTCGAGCTGCAAACACGGCAGCAAGAGTTGATCGTAGTGCGCAACGATTATGCCAAGCAGAAACTGGCTTTGGCGCGGGCGATCGGACTGCCCACCGGCCAGGAATTTACGTTGACCGAGAAAGTTCCGTACGCGCCGTTGGCAGCGCTGGGACTGGAAGAAAGCCTGCAGCGGGCCTACGCTTCGCGTTCCGATTATCAAGCTGCCCTTCAGCAGGTACGCTCGGCGGAGCATTTTCGCAATGCCGCCACGGCTGAGCATTTTCCGAGTCTCGGTTTCGCTGCTAATTATGGTGATTTGGGTGTGACCCCGGGAAATTCTCATGGCACGTTTCAGGTAACCGGATCTTTGACTATTCCCATATTTCCTGGCGGAAAGATTCACGCGGACGTTTTGCAGGCGGAGGCCACGCTGCGGCATAATCGGGCTCAGTTAGGTGATCTGCGCGGCAGAATCGAATACGAAATTCGCACCGCCCTGCTGGACCTTGCGGCCGCTAACGAACAAGTACAGGTCGCGCAGAGTTCCGTGGATCTGGCAAATCAAACACTGCTCCAAGCGCGAGATCGTTTTGCCGCAGGTGTAACCGACAATCTCGAAGTGGTCCAAGCGCAAGAGAGCGTTGCCGCCGCGAATGAAAACTACATTTCCAGCCTTTACGCTCACAATCTGGCCAAGATTGAGCTGGCTCGCGCCATCGGCTACGCGGAAGAGGGCGTAAAAAGGTACTTTCAGAGTAAGTAATCTATGGAACAGACGACAGAGACGGTGCGCACTACTCCCCAGACTCCGCCAGAATCAAGGCCTCACCCCGCCTCGCCATCGCCCCTACCGTCTTCTGAGCGGGACCTTCGCTGGAGGCGAGCTTCGCGGAGTCCTCGCTTTCGCAGATTGCTCATTCTCATCCTGATCGTGCTGCTCGTGGTTGGCTTCTTCCTGTGGCGCTACTTTACCAGTTACGAATCGACTGATGACGCGCAGATCGATGGCCACTTGAACGCAATCAGCGCGCGAATTTCTGGGCACGTGGAGAAGCTGCTTGTTGATGACAACCAATATGTGAATGCAGGGACGCCACTGGTGCAAATCGATCCCCGCGATTACCAAGTTGCAGTAGATCGCGCCAAGGCCGATTATGCCGACGCTTTGGCGGTGGCGCAGGCCGCGCAGGTGAACGTTCCTATCACTTCCGTGAGCACGGGAAGCCAGTTGAGCACGGCGCAGGCCGATGTGGAAAACGCGCGTGCGGGAATTTCGGTTGCTCGTCAGCAGTTCGATGCCGCCCGGGCGCAACTGCTGCAGGCGGAAGCGAATAACGTTAAAGCTCAAAATGATCTGGTGCGTTACAAGCAACTGGTCGACAAAGAGGAAGTCTCGCAACAGCAATATGATCAGGCACTGGCTGCGGCGAAGGCCAGCGCGGCTGCTGTGGAGGCGGCGCGAGCCTCCGCCGCTGCTGCCGAACAACAAATTACGCAGGCGCAGAGCAAATTAGCGCAGGCTGAGGCCAATCTGCGCTCGGCGAGTACCGCACCTCAGCAAGTGGCGGCGATTCGTTCGCGCGCCCAATCGGCGCTGGCGCAGGTGCAATTCAAGAAAGCGGCACTCGAGCAGGCGGAGCTGAACCTGCAATACACGTCAGTGGTCGCGCCAGTGAACGGTGTGGTGACTAACCGGACCGTGGAGGTCGGACAGAATGTTCAACCCGGCCAGGAGCTGATGCGGATCATCAATCTCGACGATATCTGGGTGACCGCCAACTTTAAAGAAACCCAACTCAGGCAGATGCAGGTAGGACAGCCGGTCACGATCGCCGTGGACTCCAACGGCAAGAAATACAAAGGTCACGTGCAGAGCATCGCCGGGGCGAGCGGCTCAATCACCAGCTTGCTCCCGCCAGAGAATGCCACGGGAAATTATGTAAAAGTCGTGCAGCGCATTCCCGTGAAGATCACGTTCGATCCCGGGGAAACCAAAGAGCATGCGCTGCGGCCCGGAATGTCAGTTGAGCCGAAGGTCTGGATTAGATGAGTTCCGCGACGCTCACCATGGATGCGGCCGAACCGTCGCGGCCTGCGATTAATCCCTGGATTATCGCGTTGGCCGTAACTTTGGCCACGTTTATGGAGGTGCTGGATACCAGCATCGCCAACGTGGCATTGCCGCACATAGCCGGCAGCCTTTCAGCCGGCACAGACGAGAGCACGTGGGTTCTTACCTCCTATCTCGTTTCTAATGCGATCGTTCTGCCCCTTAGCGGCTGGATTTCTTCGATCATCGGACGTAAGCGGTTTTACATGAGCTGCGTTGCGTTGTTCACCGTCAGCTCTCTGCTTTGCGGGCTGGCGCCGAATCTCGCCATGCTGATTTTCTTCCGCGTGCTGCAAGGCGCTGGTGGCGGCGGGTTGCAGCCGAGCGAGCAGGCGATTCTTGCCGACACCTTCCCTCCCGCTAAACGCGGCATGGCGTTCGCTGTCTACGGAATCGCGGTGGTTATGGCCCCGGCGATCGGGCCCACTCTCGGCGGATGGATCACTGACAACTACACCTGGCGCTGGATTTTCTTTGTGAATATTCCAGTCGGCATAATTTCGCTGCTGCTGACTTCGCGCCTGATTCAGGATCCGCCTCACCTGCGGCGCAGGAAACTCTCAGAAATGAAGATTGACTATGTAGGCCTTGGGTTCGTGGCGCTTGGGCTGGGCACGCTGCAGATCATCCTCGATAAAGGTCAACGCGATGATTGGTTCGAATCACATTTCATCCTGGCTCTTTCGATCATCTCAGCGGCATCGCTGCTCTTTGTAATCTGGTGGGAGTGGCGGCAGAAGGACCCGGTGATCGACCTGCATTTGTTCAGGGAGCGAACCTTCGCAGCAGCGAATTTCCTCATGTTCATGCTCGGGTTTGCCCTGCTGGGAAGCACTCTATTGCTGCCGCTCTTTATGCAGACGCTGCTCGGATACACAGCGCAGCAAGCCGGGATGGCGCTCTCCCCGGGCGGATTCACTATCATGGTGCTGATGCCGATCGTTGGATTTATGCTTACGCGTTACGATGCCAGGAGACTCATGGTTTTCGGCCTCGCCGTGCTTTCATTTTCGCTGTTTCACATGACCGGCTTCGATTTGGGAGTCGATTTCCGAACGGTAGTGCTCGCCAGGATGATCCAGTCGGTTGGAATGGCGTTTCTGTTTGTCCCCATCAACACCGCGGCCTACAGCTTTCTGCCGCGCGAGAAGAACAATGCTGCGTCGGGTCTCATGAATCTGGCGCGCAATATTGGCGGCAGCGTGGGAATTTCTTTAGTTACCACGATGCTTGCCAGGCGGGCGCAGCATCACCAGGCCAATCTGGCCGCGCATCTTTCGGGATCGAATCCCACTTTTCAGGCAATGCTGCAAAGCACTGCACGAATGCTGGAATCCCGCGGCTTCTCCCCTGTTGATGCCATGCATCGCGCTTACGGACTAGTGCAGGGCAATCTGTTTCGGCAAGCCAACATGCTGGCCTACATCGACGATTTTTGGCTCCTCGGCGCTGCTATTCTGGGTATGATTCCCTTGGTCTTCCTTATGAAGCGGGCCAGGCCAGGGGGAGAAGTTGCCGTGCACTAGAGGTGGATTGTGTATCGCATCATCACAGTCGAGCGTGAATTCGGAAGCGGCGGCGGAGAGATTGCCAAGCAATTGGCCGAGCGGCTGGGCTGGAAACTCTGGGACCATGAGCTGACCGAAGAAATCGCCAAGGTTGCCGGCGTCGATCCCTCGGCAGTCGCGCGTTGTGACGAGCGCATGGACAGCACTTTTCACCGCCTTGCCAAGGTTTTCTGGCGGGGAAGTTACGAGCGCAACATGCCGCTTTCCGGCGCTAACGTTTTTGACGCCGATCGCTTCGTGGCGGTCGGGCAGGAGGTCATGGAACGGGCTGCACGATCGGGAAATTGCGTCATCGTGGGCCGGGGCGCGCCGTATTTTCTGCGCGAGCGGCCGGACGCGTTCCACGTCTTTTTGTATGCGCCGCGCGCGGAGAAGCTCCGCCGTCTGCATGAAATCGGCAGGAGCCAACGCGAAGCCGAAGAATTGGTGGACACGATCGACCAGGATCGCATCACCTTTGTGAAACATTACTTCAACGCCGACTGGCCGACCCGCTGTTTGTATCACGTGATGATTAACACAGCGATCGGCGATGAAAACGTTATCTCGACGGTTCTGAATACGATGCATACCCTCCAGCGCACACCGGCAATCGCCTAACTGAGAACTGGGAACTGCCAACTGACGACTGAGTTCTTTGAGATCGTGCGACCACTAGCCGAACGTAGTAACTCTTTGGTAATCCAGCTCTGCACCTTTTTTGTTGCACTTTAACATTCCTGAAATATCTTCGGCTTAACATCCAAATAGGAGGCGTGCACACGTGGGGACGTCTCGTCCTAAATTTGCTCTGCCGCTCCAGGTCGCAGCCGTCTGTTACAGGCGGCGTGGCACTGAGCTGGAATTTTTATTGGTGAATACCAACGGCGGGGGCAAATGGACCTTTCCCAAGGGTGACCCTGCTCCCGAGATGTCGCACAGCCAGGCCGCGGAACGCGAAGCTTTGGAAGAGGCTGGAGTTCGCGGGCATATCGAGCCTCGGCACTTCCATGTGTATATTCACTCCAAAGGAGTTTTCTGGCGCAACCCAGGTGTGCAGGAATTCGTCATAAAAGCCTTTCTGCTGGAAGTGGAGAAGGCAGTTCACCCCGAAGAAGAGATGCGAAATCCCACCTGGTACTCTCCCGACGAAGCGCGGAAAGTTCTCGCCAAAGGGCGTGAGGTGAAGTACGCGCGGGAACTGCAAGCCGTAATTGATAGGGCCGTGGAAGAGATTGGGGCGGCGAAGGCGCTTGCGGTTCGCTAGACACTCTTTTAAAACTGTTATGCATTCCCATAAACGCGGGCGAGGGCGCCCGCGCCACATCTTTCTCTATCTGGCTCTCTCATGAGACGATTGAATCAACCTCATGATCCAGTTGTCCTCAGCCGGAAAACGTTATGGCCATAAGCTCCTGTTCGAGGGAGTGGACTGGCTGATCACGCCGAAAGACCGCATCGGTCTGGTGGGCGCAAACGGCACGGGAAAATCCACGCTGCTGAAAGTTCTCGGCGGACTGGAAACACTCGACTATGGCTCCATCAGCATTGCCAAAGGCATCAGCGCCGGCTATCTGCCGCAGGATGGACTCACACTGTCGGGACGCACAGTTTTTGCCGAGTGCATGTCGGTATTTTCCAAGCTGCGCGCCATGGAAGAAGAAATGGAGCAGCTTACCGCCAGCATGTCAGAGCTGGACCACGCCTCGGCGGAGTATGCACAGGTCGCCGATCGCTATCAACGTGTAGAGCATGAATTTCAAGCCCGTGACGGCTATGCCATCGAGGCGCAGGTGGGCAGCGTGCTCACTGGACTCGGATTTCGTAAGGACGATTGGGATCGGCAGACTGACGAATTCTCGGGCGGGTGGCAGATGCGCATCGCGCTTGCCAAGCTGCTGCTGCAAAAGCCGAACCTGCTGCTTCTGGATGAGCCGACGAATCATCTCGATCTCGAAGCTCGCAACTGGCTCGAAGAATATCTCACCGAATATCCGTACGCGTTTGTGCTTATCTCGCATGACCGCTACTTTCTGGATGTGACGGTCGGCAAAATCGTGGAGATCTGGAACAAACGCATTCACTTCTACGCCGGCAATTACGACAAGTACGAAGAGCAGAAGACTCAGCGGCGCGAGCAGCTCGAAGCTGCATACCGAAACCAGCGGGAGCGTATCGAGCAGTTGGAAGTATTCATCAATCGCTTCCGTTATCAGGCGACCAAGGCCAAGCAGGTGCAGAGCCGGATCAAGGAACTCGAAAAGATGGATCGCATCGAGCTGCCGGAAGAAGAGAAGACGATCCACTTTTCGTTTCCGCAGCCAAAGGCGAGCGGTCGGATTGTCGCCGAGTTCGCCGGGATCGCAAAATCCTATGGTGAGAAAGAAGTTTTTCGCGATGTCAGCTTTATGATTGAGCGCGGCGATCGCATCGCGCTGGTCGGGGTTAACGGCGCCGGCAAATCCACGCTGATCAAGTTGCTTGCTGGAAAAGAGCCGCCGAGCGCTGGCGAATACCGCCTGGGCCACAACGTTCAGGCAGATTACTTTGCCCAGGATCAGTACAAAGAGCTCGATCAGGACGCTCGAATTTTCGATGATTTGGCTGAGCTTTCGCCCCGCTCCACACAGACAGAGCTGCGCAGCCTGCTGGGCTGTTTTCTCTTTTCGGCCGACGAGGTTTTCAAGCGCATTGGCGTCCTCTCAGGCGGTGAGCGCAATCGTTACGCTCTGTTGCGGATGCTGCTTCATCCCGCCAACTTTCTTTTGCTGGATGAGCCGACAAACCACCTCGATATGCGCGCGAAAGATGTTTTGCTGGAGGCGTTAAGCAAGTACACAGGCACGGTAGTTTTTGTTTCGCATGACCGCTACTTCATCGACAAACTGGCTACGCGCGTGTTCGAGATTGGCGATGGTCGAGTAGAAGTCTATCCCGGCAACTACGAAGATTATCGTTGGCGCAAAGGGGGCGGAGCGGCGCGATTGCAGGAAGCCGTCGCGGCTGCCCCCGCGGCCGTTCAACCGGTGAACGGGAACGGAGCAGCGCCTGCAGAGTCTAAATCGAAGCGCCTGAACCCAATCAAGCGTAAACAGATGGAGGATCGAGTTCGCGAACTTGAACATGAGATCACGCGAATGGAAGCTGCGATTGCGGAATGCGAGTCGGCGTTGCAAACATTCGTCAGCGCTGATGAAACACAACGATTGACGCAGGAACTCGAAAAGCACAAGCGCTCATTGCAAGCAAAAGTACAAGAGTGGGAAGAGCTTGGGCAGGCGCTTGAGGCGTGAGCCATCTCATCATCTACAGCCCTGTCATTCTGAGCTACGAAGTCGAAGACCCGGTTAACACTGTCGGGGGAGCCATTCTCAGCGTGCACCTTCTTGCCGCCCCTTTCGCCCAGGATCATCGCTATTGTCCCGAGCAGGGCGTCAGTTACTGCTCGCCGACATTACTATTGATCAGCCTCGAGAAGAATGGATCGATGGGGATCAGATCTCTGCGAGTGCAGCATCCGCGTTCGATGTTGATCGATCCGTTCCGATCGTGTGTAGTTGATTTCAAGTCAAGTGCCGGTCAGAACTATCAATCGCCATGTTCTTTCGCACGCCTACCGGCGGCTGCCATCCTTTCGCAACCTGACTCACTTGTAACTGAAGCTGACCTTATCCAGGTAGACCGTATAAGGCTCCTGCTCGCTGTCGCCATCCATCTGGTAGTTGATTGTCATTCCGTACCAGGTAGTCGCGCTCGGGTGATCGAACCGGTTCACAGTGTGGGTGACTCCGTTCAGAGTGATGCTCTTGAACTGCAAGCGATCGTCCGCCGTCCGTGATACCTGGATGACGAGGTGATTCCAAGCGTTGCTCAGCGGATTGCAGGGGATCCCGCTCTTCACCCAATGCTTGTTCACATTATCCCAGGTGTCCCATTCGTGGCCGCCCGCGATGCGGCATTCGTGTCCCCAGATGAATGACATGCCATTAAAAAACTGATTGATGTCAAACTCCAATGCCTGCGATTTCTCGAGATCCTCACCGTAGAAGTACACCTCGTACGTAAATTCGTGATAATTGGGGACGGACTTCTCATTTGCCAAACGCTTCGTGAACTTATTGTTCCAAAGAATATCGGCGTATTTGACGCTATGAGGGCCCAGACCGAATTGCATGGAGCTCCCACTTAGCGAAGGCGAACTAATTCCCTGCTGGATGAACCAGGATCCTTCCGGTCCGTCCGGCTGGCAAGTTCCGCAAATGCTATACGCAGGAGGAAGCAGGACGTAGCCGCTCCAATGACTATCCAATTGCAGGTCTGCGAACGTGTCGGATGAAGCGGATGGATTGGACGGGGTACTGGGATCCGGATTGCTTCCAACATCCAACCTGATGCCTGGTGCTGTAGCCGCCACGCCGCAATTGAGCGCGAACGCTGCAAGCGATATGACCATCAGAGTTGCGCCAACGCGAGCCTTGGACATAGCAAGGTCCCTGTCCCGGCGAGCAATATTGGCCTCTGTGAGCTTGCTGATCGTTCCAGATGGTCAAGCGCGGCTGAGACTTGCCGTCATTGTTCCATCGAGTGCCTAAGCTAGGCAGATTACGAAAGAACGGCGACCAAAGGAGACACTCTAAGACTGTGAAATCCTTCGCAACCACGTTTCACGTCGCGAAGGTAAGCACATGCCGCAGCCTGCTGAGCAGGTGCCATGCGCTATTCAGACGGCTCGGTCGATACCAGTGGGTAGCAAGATTTAGGTGCAGCTTCGGCAAGCCAACAAAGTCGGATGAGGGCCAGAGAAAGTCAAATTGTTTGCAGGCTCTTAAGAGAACTGACCCAAATCTCCGCTATCCTTGGCCTATCAGGGATGCCCGGCAACTCAGAACCGGCTACTTACATCCTATCGATCCAGCTAGAACGGGGCGTTGTATGAAGTCTCTGCAGCCGGGTCTGCTGGCTCTGGCGACATTCTTTTGCATTTTCCCTGTAGGGTGTGGCGGGAGCAACGCGGAGCAACCGACGATAGCAAGTTCGGAGGTTGCCGTCTCTGTCGATCCGCCCGCGGTTTCGCTCTCCGTCTCCCAGACCCAGCAGTTCACAGCCACGGTCACGAGCACTAGTAACAAAAACGTGACTTGGGATGTGAATGGAGTTGCTGGCGGCACCGCCACCGTCGGGACCATCTCCTCCTCAGGCCTCTACACGGCGCCTGCCCAGGTCCCTAGTCCCGCAGAGGTGACCATAAACGCTACAAGCATGGCTGACCCTACGAAAAGTGACAGCGCCAATGTCACCATCTCTGAAATTGCCAGCAGTGGTCCCTTCACTGGAGTTCTGACTTATCACAATGACAATTCGCGCACAGGACAGAACCTCAACGAAAGCGTCCTGTCACCAGCCAACGTAACTCAGTCGAAATTTGGCAAACTGTTCTCGTACCCACTCGACGGGCAGGTCTTCGCCCAACCACTTTATGTCTATAAGGTCCCAATAGACGGACAGAACCACAATGTGATCTACGTCGCGACGGAGCACGACACCGTCTACGCCTTCGACGCCGATAATAAGGCCAGTTCTGCTCTGTGGTCCGTCAGTTTCCTCAACTCGGCCGAGGGCGTGACGCCGATTCCATCCTCCGATCTGGACTCGCCGATCAACCCGGAGATCGGCGTTACCAGCACACCAGTAATCGACGGCAACAGTGGAACGCTTTACGTGCTGGCCGCCACCAAGGAGAACGGCAACTACGTTCATCGTTTACACGCGCTCGATATCACCAGCGGCGCGGAAAAGTTTGGCGGCCCGGTTGTGATCCAGGGTTCGGTCCCAGGAAGCGGAAGCGGCAGCAGCAATGGCCAGATCACTTTCCAGACAAAAATCCAATTGCAGCGTCCAGCCTTGCTGCTCTCCAAGGGAGTAATTTACCTGGCGTGGGCCTCCTACAACGATCACGGCCTCTATCATGGCTGGGTAATGGCTTTCGACGCCTCCACGCTGCATCAAATCGCGATCTGGAACGATACACCAAATGGCGAGCGTGGCGGCATCTGGCAATCGGGATGTGGGCTCTCCGCCGACAGCGCTGGTAACGTATATGTCGCCACCGGCAACGGAACTTTTGACGCCCAAGCAGGCGGCACAAATTATGGTGATTCCTTCATCAAACTTACCCTGAATGGCAGCTCGCTTAGCGTTACCGACTACTTTACTCCCTTCAACCAACAGACTCTTTCCGACGAAGACAGCGATCTCGGCTCCAGCGGCCTCGTGCTTTTACCCGATCAGGCCGGCGTCAATCCGCACCTTGGCATCAGCGCTGGCAAGGAAGGCAAGATCTATCTCGTCAACCGCGACCATCTGGGAAAGTTCCAGTCAGATAACGATAGCCAAATCGTGCAGTCCATTCCTGACGCGCTCGGCACCACCCCTGATGACCGAAACTTCAGTTCCGCCGTGTATTGGAATGGGAGCGTCTACTTCGTTGGAAACACCGATGCCATCAAACAGTTCCAGCTCAACAGCGGGCTGCTCTCTACCTCACCCGTGTCGCAGAGCTCACACCAGTTCGGATACACCGGCACTAGTTCGATCTCAGCCAATGGAAGCGGCAATGGAATCCTCTGGACTATGGAGGCTGGCGGGAGCGTGCTCCATGCCTACGACGCAA
This sequence comes from Terriglobales bacterium, assembly GCA_036725905.1. Lineage (GTDB taxonomy): Bacteria > Acidobacteriota > Terriglobia > Terriglobales > Acidobacteriaceae > QIAB01. The sequence goes on along the minus strand of DAIMDJ010000011.1, from coordinate 5,795 downwards.
CGAATCTCGCGAACGAGCTCTACAATAGCAAACAAGCTGGCAGCCGCGATTTTTTCGGCTCCGCGATACGCTTCAATCCCCCTACAGTGGCCAACGGAAAGGTTTACGTAGCGGGTCAGACCGAGATAGCCGTTTTCGGCCTTCTTCCGTGATCTCTTTCAGGGCTCACGTGGGCACAGTCGTGCTCCCTCTACCCATTCGAACGTTATGGAATTCCGCTACTTGGCATGTGTTCAAATCACACAGTTCATTCACCCTTTCCTTGATCTCTTTTAGTTTGTCCTTGAACCAGTCATAATCAGTCTCGCTCGGGAGCAGTTCAGGGATAGAAATTCCTGCCTCTCAGGTGGGTTCATCAGGGTGGGGTCCTTCGACTCCTAGAGTCATTTGCAAGTGACTCAGCTCCGCTTGATTTGATAACAACGACGGATGACATTTCCCGACGGGGCTGAGTCATCACTCAATCATTGCAGCGTCCCACAACGGGCCTTGTTCTTCCGTAACCTCCTCTAATCCTTACTCCCATGCCATAGTCAGCTTGGCTAGTCGCGTGAATCGCGCGGCCTAAATCCAAGACCCGCCGCTTGCGGCATTCGCAAACGCCGCGCGGAATAAGGAATCCAAATGCTGCAACCCGCAGATAACTCTCAGAAAGCACAGTTCTCCTCGACCCCGAATTATGCTCCGGCCAAGACCGTGACTGCTCCGGTAGAGCAGGCCACGATCGGCCGCTCGCTTGTGATCAAGGGCGAAGTCACCGGCTCAGAGTCGCTGTACATCGATGGAAAAATCGAGGGCACCATTAACCTAACCGACAATCGCGTGACCATCGGACGCAACGGGGTCGTGCACGCCAACATTACCGCCCGCGAAGTGGTGATCATGGGCAAGGTGCAAGGGAACCTGCAGTGCAGCGATCGTGTGGATATTCGCAGCGAAGGATCGTTGACAGGAGACGTGATCACGCAGCGCATCAGCGTTGAAGATGGCGCTGTGCTGAAGGGCGGCGTCGAAGTGCGCTCTTCGGAGCAGAAAAGTCAGAAGCCGCAATCGCAGGGACAAGTGAAGCCGGCTGAAACCAAACCGGCCGAGCAACCGAAAGCGGCAGCGGCAGCAGCGGGCGCAAGACCATAAGCGGGCGAAGCCCCGGACGAAGGCGGCCGTCCTTACTTGAGCGTTCTTATAGGGCACGTTTCGAAGCGTGCCCTATTTCTTTTCTTCCGGTTCTAAATCAAGCGACGCCGAGTTCATGCAGAAGCGCAGGCCGCCGGGGGCAGGACCATCGGGAAACACATGCCCCAGATGCGCGTCGCAGCGGGCACAGCGAACTTCGGTGCGAGTCATGCCGTAACTCTGATCGGTCTCAGTGACAACGGCACTCTTATCCGCAGGCTCAGAAAAACTTGGCCAACCTGTACCGGAGTCGAATTTCGTCTCTGAGCTGAATAATGGCTGACCACAGCACACACATGTGTAGATCCCAGGATCTTTCGTCTTCCAATATTTTCCCGTGAAAGCTGGCTCGGTTCCGGCGTGCCGGGTTACTTGATATTGCTCTGGGGAGAGCTCATTGCGCCATTCTTCATCAGTCTTGGTGAGCTTATCTGGCATCGTGTTCTCCATTTTGTAACATGAATTGGATGCGGAGCCGGTCGAATTTGTTTCAACGTGGCCTTGCCCTTTGCTCGGACGGCGTTCTCGCCCTTCTTCGTGACCACCTTCAAATCTCGATAATCATGTCGTCCAGCCTCGTCGCATACTTGTTCATGATTTCGCCTTTATCTTTTCGGACCACGACGGTATCCGAGTGGCGAAAGCCGCCCCAATTGGGATCGTAGACACCCGGCTCACAACTGAAGGTCATGCCCTCTTTCAGGACTGTCTTGTCACCCTCGGCGATCCAGGGTGATTCGTGGCCGTCGAGGCCGATCCCGTGGCCGGTTCGGTGCCTGAGAAATTTCTCGAATCCTGCCTTGCGGATTTGGTCGAGGCTCTTCTGATCAACTTCCTGAGCAATAGCTCCTTCCTTCATGTTTTCAACTCCGGCGTCGTGCGCAGCGAGCATGGCATCGAACAGGCGCTTGGCGTAATCGTTCGGCTTCCCAATCGAGAATGAGCGCTCGCATTCCACATTGTAGCCGCCGACTTGCGCGCCGAAGCTGAGGATGAGCGCGTCGCCCTTCTTAAGCTGATCCTTGCTTGGGACCGCATGAGGAAATGCGGAGCGTTTGCCAAACGGCACAAGACCGCCGAAGGGAGGCTCAATGCCGACTCCGACTACGTCATTGAGTTCCTTGGACATTTTGTCGGCAACGGCGTCGGCGCTGGCTTTCAGAATTTGATCTTCGGTGACGCTTCCGTTCTTCTCGATGAACTCGCGCCCGGCCTGAACCGTGAAGTCTGCGAAGTACATGGCGCGGCGCATGATGCGTAACTCATCTTCATCTTTGATCCAACGCAAATTGTCGATAATGTCTTCGGCATCTACGATGGCTGCCTTCGGCGCGCCCTCCTTCATGTGCCGCAATCGGCTAGGCGTTGGCTCTTCCACCCCGATGCGCCCCCGTCCCAGCCCTCGCTTGGTGATTCGTTCGAAGATCCAGCGGACGCGATTCACTGGCCCGGGATAATCGAAGTACGCCTCGTAGTCTTTCACCCACCAGAGCTTCACCTGATCAGATTCAAGCCCTGGAATGAACAGCACGGGCTCGCCTGAGTCTGGGATGAGAACAGCTAGCGGGCGTTCGGTCGAGAGGTGAAAATATCCGGTGGTATAGATAACGTTGCTGGCATGCAGTAGGACCATGGCATTGAGCCGATGTTTCTTCATCTCTGTCTGCACTTGTTTAATCTTGCGCTGGTACCACTCAGGTTGAAGGCGGTCGTGCTCGCCCGTATTTGGCATCGCCATGGACATGCTCAACTGGCGCGCACTGCCAAAGCTGCGGATGTTCGCAGTAAAGCTTAGTGCCGCAGCACCTCCCAACGTGCGGAGAAACTGCCTTCGATCTGCCATTAAGCCTCCTCAGGACTTTGTGATGAAACGGAGCGCACCATCTTAGCTCAAGCACGATGATCTGCGCTCCACTGTGGACAATGCACGCGCTGCTTAATACACTTTTAGGGCTACGCATCCTACGCGGTGCTTTTATGCGACTTGTCACATTTGAAACTCCGGCCAAGCAATCGCGGATCGGCGCAATGACCACCGACGATCGAGTGGTTGATTTGCATTCGGCTTGCGCGCTTTATCTTCGTGACGTGGAGAACGAAAGCGCGTTCTATCGTCTGGCCGAAGCGCTGGTTCCTCCGGAGATGCGGGCCTTGTTTGAGGGCGGCGACACTAGCCTGGAAGCTGCACATAAGGCCTTCGATTACGTGCTGCAGCAAGACGGTGGTGCGCCCGGGCCCGGTGGCGAGACAATTTTTTATGCTGCCGACGAAATCACTCTGAAAGCGCCGATCATTCCGAGAAAGTTTTTTCACACGGCGGGCAATTTCCGCGAGCACCACGAGGAAGCGACCAAAGCAGGCTTTTCCCATCCGGTGATGCCCTGGATTGTTTTCTTCCAGAACGTCGATGCCATCATTGGCCACGACGAGCCGGTAATCTACCCCGAGCATCTGACTCAGGAACTTGACTACGAGTTGGAGTTGGCAGTCGTGCTGAAGAAAGGCGGCAAGCACTTCAGCCCGGAAGAGGCACAGGATTACGTCGGCGGGTACGTGATTTTCAATGACATTACCGCACGCGACATTCAGCGGCGGGAGATGAAGTCGGGAGTGTTCAGCTTCTGCAAGGGAATCGATACATTCTGCCCATTGGGGCCCTGGATTGTAACTGCTGATGAAATTCCCGATCCACATAATCTCGCGATGGAGTTGCGCGTGAACGGTGAGCCGCGGCAGCGCTCTCATTCCAGCAAGATGTCGGTGAAAATGCCAGAAATTCTCTCGCATTACTCGCCGATGGGCTACAGCGCTGGCGATGTGGTCTCAACCGGCACGGTTTCGGGTGTGGCGGCGTTCAGCGGTGATCCCAACGCCTGGTATCTGAAGGTTGGAGATGTGATGGAATGCGAGATTGAGAATATCGGCGTTCTGCGCAATCGCGTGATCTCATGGGAAGAAGCTTACGGGCATAAACCCGCGGCGATGGCTACGCGGGAAGCGATGAAATAGCTTTGTGGTGTTTGCCACGCGGTCCACGGATTTTTCTTGAAGATGACGACCGACTCGAAAATTTGGGTCAGTGAACTCAACGCACGACCTGAGATTCGTTCCGCTTTCCCGCGGGCGACCGTGCGATTTTATGACACAACTCTCCGCGACGGCGAACAAACCGTTGGTGTTGTACTCTCCCCGCAGCAGAAACTGGAAATCGCCCGCAAGCTGGATGAGCTAGGCCTAAGCCGCATTGAAGCAGGATTTCCACGGGTTTCACCGGATGATGTTGAAGCAATCCAGCTCATGCAGAGAGCCAACATAAAGGCTGAACTGTGGGGATTTTCGCGCGCGGTAAAGGGGGACATAGAGGAGCTTGTTCGTTTAGGGCTGCATGCCTCGGTTATTGAAGCTCCCACCAGCGATATCAAACTGAAGGCCTATGGAATTTCACGCGATGACGTGCTGCGCCGGGTCATCGAGGCCATATCTTTCGCAAAACAAAATGGAATTACCGCCGCTTTCTTCGCCGTTGATGGCACGCGTACGGAACTCGAGTTTCTCAAGAAAACCTATCTGGCCGCGCTCGACGCTGGTGCGACCGAGGTCGTAGTTGTCGACACCATGGGCGCTTGTGGCCCCGAGGCGGCCGAATTCCTCGTTCGTGACGTTTGCGATTGGGTAGGACCGAAGACGCCGGTACACTGGCACGGCCATAATGATTTTGGAATGGCTACGGCTTGCGCCGTTGCTGCTGTTCGCGGCGGAGCATCGTGGATTCAAGGCACGATCAATGGAATGGGCGAGCGCGCCGGAAACGCGGATATCGGTGAGATCGCGCTGGCGCTTCGGTGCCTGTATGACGTGCCCATCCAGTTCGATCTGAAGAAAGTCCGAGAAGTATCAGCCGTGGTCAGTAGAGCGGCCGAATATACCCTTGAAGCCTGGAAACCGCTGGTTGGGGACAACTTATTTATGCGCGAAAGTGGCGCGGTGGCCAGCCAGTTTCATATCCCCGAGGCCATCGAGCCGTACTCCTCCGAACTGGTCAATGCTCAGCGCAGCATTGTGCTGGGGAAAAAGAGCGGGCTGGACAGCATTGATTTGAAGTGCAAAGAACTTGGGCTAACCATCGCGCCGGAACAGCGCGCATCGGTTCTAGCAGAAGTTAAGAAGTGCGCGATCGCGAAACGGGGATTGCTGACTGATGAGGAGTTTCGTCAAATAGTGACCGTGCAGCACGTCACTGCCAGTTAATGATTCAGATAGGGCAGCACTTCCTCTCCAAATAATTTCGCCTGCCCAGTGCGGTCGTCTCCCCAAATTTCCAGCATGATGTGTGTACACCCGGCGGCACGATATTCCTGAACCCGCTCGATACATTCGCGTGGCGTGCCGGCAATGGGACAGACTTTGCGCAAGATTTTCTCAGTCACGGCCTTAGCTGCGGCTTTGCGGCCACCCTGTTCCATGGCATCAGCGATGGGACGCAGCTCATCGAAAGTCAGGCCCGCGCAGTCGAGCAGTACGTCAGCCGACCCCTTTATGTTCTGAACTTTATTCGCGAGATACATCGCCGCCTGCTCACGAGCGCCTTCCTTTCCTTTCGCCGAATCGCGGCCAATGCTGCC
>DAIMDJ010000010.1:11265-20933 GCA_036725905.1 Terriglobales bacterium | reverse complement strand
CCCCCAGAACCGGTCAGGAACATGCGAGTGTTGTGGCGGCTAATGCCGGCGTCCTTCTCCATCCGCTTGAGGAACTCCAGTGTCTTTTCCGGCTGCTTGGTCTCGTGCCGCTGGTAGTCCTGCCAGAGGATTTCATCGGTGGCCGCATTGACAACCACGGCCTTTACGGTGGTCGAACCAACATCGAGTCCAACCATGAATTTATTTTGCTGATCATGACCGTGCGCTTGATGTTCGTGCATTCTGTCCTCTCAACATATCCAAACTGGGAACTAGGAACTGACAACTGAGAACTGCTCTTTTCAAAGAGATTTGAGAATTACCGGGAACTCAAAACCCAGTTCTCAGTTCCCGGTTCTCAGTTCTCAGTCGCCGCTTGCGGTCGCCGGAACAGACACGGGCACGCGCGCCCGCTTCCAAAAATGCGTGTCTTTGTCGATGCGATCGCTCACGTGCAGGATGAACTGGGCCGCAGTTCCAGCTACTCCCTTGCGGTGCGGGACGTGATAGAACGGCCGCTTCAGTTCGGGATGCTCGTCGATGTATTCTCGAATCTGCTGCATCGACTTACCCGTTGACTTCAGGCACTGTTCGAACTCGCCTTTGGCCTTGACTTTCGCCTCGCCCAGCGCCATTTGGACGCGACTGTGGGCGTTGACCTCACCTTCGCCGGAGGTTTCAATCGGCAGGAAGATCATGTCTTTGAACTTGTTGATAACAGCCGACTGTACCCCGTCGGATTGCGATGAAGGCATGCAGCCAAACGGCTTGAGCGCCAGCACCATGTGGCAGAGTTTATGCACGGTGTAATAAACGTTCTTGCCCACCTCGAGGTGCCCTTCTCCACCGCGTGCGAACTGGTTGTAGAAGGGATGCGCCATCTCGGCCAATTCGGTCTGTGGCACTAGTTGATGCGTAATGCCGCCCAGGTTCTTGATCGTGCGGTGGTAGAAGAAGTTCCACATCTTCTCACCGAAGCCAATGCCCCATAGTTTCTTGCGCAGGCCGATGTAGTTGGCAAACTGCTTCTTCGGCTCGTACCACTCAGCGTTGCGGTAAGGTTGATTCACTGGCCACTTTGCTATGGCGTGCGCCTTCGCCTGGTACATCAGGTAAGCGACCCAGGTAGCAATTGGCTCGACCATTACCTGCGCGCCCTCGCGCTCCAGGAAATCAAACATGTGGAAGTTGCCATCGCCCTCGGTGATCTGCGCCCAGAACTCACCCGTGATCTTTACCAGCGACTTTACCTTGGTGCGATCAACTTCGATCGAATTCATCTTTTCGCGGGCGGCGTGCAATGCATTCAGATAATCCTTGCCCCACATGTGCTCGTGCCACTTGCCGAAAACGTTTGCCATGTTGCGCAAAACTTTGTTGCTCTTAAACTTGGGCTTAGCCCACTCTGGCGCCCGCTCCTCGATCTCAAATGATTTGCGACTGCGCAGGTCCTCGCATAATCCGTCTACCATCTCCCGGAACACGCGATCAGTTTCGCCTTTGTTAACTTCAAACGGGCGAATCTGGTAAATCAAGTCATTGATCACATCGCCCAGATGCATCGCGTTCAGCATGCCGAAACCAAAGTCGATGGTGAATTTGAGTCCCGGTTCGCCAGAGGCTGCTTTGATGCCGTCGCTGTCTTTAAACAGCAGCACGCGGAAGCCGTCAAATCCAGCATTTTGCAGCGCAAACCGATACTCGGCTTCGTACATGCCGAAGCGGCATGGTCCGCACGATCCCGCGGTGAAGAAGACGTAGTTGTCCAGAATCTGCTGGCGCGGAATACCTTCCTTCTCCAAAAATTGGAGATACTGCACCAGATTTCCGACAGTAAAATATGTCGGATTACACTGGCCGTTGTTGCCGTACTCTTTGCCGGTTTGAAAGGCGGCGACGTTAGGCACCGGCAGCTTCTCGCAGCGATAGCCGCAGCCCTGGAAGACGGCGCGAATCAGGTCTTCGTGCTTCCAGGTGAAACCGCCGAACAGAATGGTGACTTGGTTCCGCTCTTCGGCGGTAAATGCGCGCTCCACCGGCCGGTGGAAGTGCGAGGGCTGATCAAGGCCGGCGATCTGGCGCAGTCTGGCACGCTCAGCTTGCAGGCGCTGCTTGATTTCTTCATCTTTTTCGATTTGGACAAGATTGGTCGCCATTATCTTCCTCCGGCGTGGGATTTTGAGAATGTTTTCTGGATGAAATTGGCGACCGGACGGCCGCCTGGATCGGGTGGGCAGGGATGCAGTCTTCGCCGAAAGCTTGAGGTCGCACCCAAGCGGGAACAGGCTGGCGAGACATCACGACGCATCCGAAACTCCTTCGAGCTTGGCAAGGAGTGTCGCGGTTGTGCGCCGGGGAGAGTTACGTCAAAGACGAACTTCCACGCGCCGGTAATAGCGAACTGCGATTGCGTTCTCGTGCCGGGCGTCCGAAGAGCATCCTGTACGACGTGCGAGCTTCGAGAACAGCGCAACTACCAATTACACAAAGCTGCCGGTTACGCCTTGGAATCCATGGGCAGCCTGCTTCAGAACCCAGTTGATGACCCTCGCATCGTTGTAGCAGAAACCTAGGTTATGATTCAAGGTCGAGAAGCAATGGGTCTGGCAAGATTTCTTCATTTCATCCAGTTGCGGAACCTCGAATTTGTGCTTTCCAATCGTCCCCCAGTCATGGGTAGCTGAGTACATGGGGAAGCATGGCGCCAGAGTTCCATCTACTCTAATAATCAATGAGTTCTGGCCAGCTCTGCAATTCCAGGGTTCAACTTTTCCGCGCAGGAAATCCTTCATATCCTGCAGCCGCTTCACCGAATTCACCATCTTGTAACCGGATTCATTTTTCTGAATCAGACAATCGATTAATTCGTCCACCTTTGGCCAGTCTTGCCGATGGATGAAGGTATCGTTAGCTTCGTACTGCTTGAAGTGCTCCTGCTCAATCATCGGGGACCGGTCAATCACATCGGGCCGCAGCAGCCGCGCGTTTGTTGGCATGTATATCCCAGAAGCCTTTCTTGGCGGCATAGTAAGAAGCCTTGTGGACCAATTGCGGCCGCGACAGTGGCTCGCCTCCCATAAAGGCCAGCACGCGGCATGTGGTCGAGTGCAGCCCATCGATTGATCGCTTGACGACATCTTCGGTCATGCCCTTAACGCTATTGTCGAAAGCCCAGCAGTAGTGGCAATCGAGATTGCATTTCCATTCCGTAAAAAGGTAGGCAATGATCGGATGAAATGGCCCCGGCAACAGGCGTGATTTGAAATATGGGAAGAGCCACCCATTCATCGCGCGGTAGACCAGCGGGGCAGGCCAATGGCGCTTCCCGGCTCCGGCGCGCTCTAGATTCTCCTCATAGTTGTCGTCTTGCGCCATCAATTCGGGATGCTGCGGAAATACCGGTTCAGGAAATTTCTCAGCCTGACGCCCGGGCACCAGGATTGGCCGAGGTGCAGGCGACTTCTTTAGAAGATCGTGAAGTTGAACATCGAGACGAAACGGCGGGGGTGCGTCATGCGCACCGTGCTGTTCCTGAAGAGCAGGCATTTGCGTTCTCCTTGCGGATCAGGTTTCCCGTGTAGATGTAGATGCTATCCTTAAGTTGCACAAATTTTTCGAAATAAAAAATTCTAAGCGAGCGAGATGCGATCCCGATGCGGAAGAACTGACCCGATTCTATTTTTCGGATTGGAGTCCCGCATGATGATGTGCTATGCGTCTAGCATATTGGTTTTGTAATGTTTTGTGATTTATTGCCACTGTTGCTGAACAGTTTTCTTTAAACTTGCTATGTAAGTACCTGACAGATTGGACGGTGATTTGAACGCACGTCGCACTGGTCGCCGGCACGCAGCCGGCAGCAGGAAATTTTCGGAGCCGATCCGTTCCTTTCATCATCCAAAAACAAGGAGTAAGTAGCTGGCTTTCAGTGGCTTGCTAGTCGAACCGATTCAGCTAGAGGCAAGGCTTACGTTATTAGCACTGGGCAGGGTCGATACCTGCCACCCCAGAGGTCATCATGTGGATTGTTGCCCTCGCCCTGCGGCGGCCTTATACCTTCGTCGTAGTCGCGCTCCTTCTACTTATCCTCGGACCTATCGTTATTTTTCGCACTCCGACGGACATTTTTCCAAATATCAATATTCCCATCGTAAGCATTCTGTGGAACTACGGCGGACTGAGCGCCGAAGAGATGGCAAACCGCATCGTCTCCCAAACTGAGCGCGGCCTGACAACCACAGTCGATGATATTCAACATAGCGAATCGCAATCGCTCAATGGCATCTCGGTGATTAAGGTCTTTTTCCAGCCGGGCGCCAACATTGAAAAGGCGATCGCCCAGATCACGGCTATTTCGCAGACTCAGTTGCGCTTTTTGCCTCCCGGCACGCAGCCTCCATTGATCATCACCTACAGCGCCTCGACCGTTCCCATTCTTCAACTTGCGCTCTCAGGACAAAAACTATCTGAGCAACAGCTATTTGATTACGGTGTCAACTTCATCCGCACGCGCCTGGTGACAATTCCCGGTTGCGCTATTCCCTGGCCATACGGTGGAAAGCAACGGCAGGTTCAGGTTGATCTCGATACAAACGCGCTGCAGTCCAAAGGCTTGTCTCCCGTCGACGTAGTCAATGCGATCAATGTTCAGAATCTGATTCTGCCGTCAGGAACTTCCAAGATTGGCGGCTTCGAATACAACGTTGATTTGAATGGCAGCCCGCAGACCGTGGCTGAACTAAACGATCTGCCAATCAAAAGGGTCGGAAACACAACGATCTATATCCGCGATGTAGCGTACGTTCGCGACGGGTTCCCGCCACAAACGAATATTGTTCGTGTAAACGGCCATCGCGCTTCCCTGCTGACAATTCAGAAGAATGGCAATGCTTCAACGCTGGATATCATCTCCGGAATCAAATCCCTGCTGCCCCACATTATGTCGGGGCTTCCTCCCGAACTGAAGGTAGAACCGCTGGCGGACCAATCATTGTTCGTCCGCGCTTCGATTGACGGCGTAGTGCGCGAGGCGCTGATTGCAGCCTGCCTTACCGGCTTCATGATTCTGGTTTTCCTGGGAAGCTGGCGCAGCACGGTCATCATCGCCGTATCAATTCCGCTTTCGATTTTGACTTCGATCATCGTTCTAAGCGCTTTGGGCGAGACCATCAACATCATGACCCTCGGTGGCCTGGCGCTGGCGGTCGGAATCCTCGTCGATGATGCGACGGTCGAAATTGAAAACATCAACCGCAATATCGCCCAGGGAAAGGAAATTCAGCATGCGATTCTGGATGGCGCGCAGCAGATCGCCGTTCCGGCATTTGTCTCAACGCTTGCGATCTGCATTGTATTCGTGCCGATGTTCTTCCTGACCGGCGTCGCACGGTATCTATTTGTTCCGCTCGCTGAGGCCGTTGTGTTCGCTATGCTCGCCTCCTATCTGCTTTCGCGAACCCTCGTGCCGACCATGGCCAAATACCTGCTACGCGGCCACGAGCATGAAGCCGGGCATTTGCCGCCGCCCAGCCGAAATCCGTTCGTGCAGATGCAGATTCGCTTCGAAGAGGGCTTTGAGAAGTTCCGCGACAGCTATCACGAACTGCTGGAGCGTTGCCTGCACCACCGCCGTGCTTTTTTGTGGTCATTCTTTATCGCCTGCATCGGATCTTTCTTTCTGCTCGTGCCCTGGCTGGGGCGTGATTTCTTCCCCAAAGTTGACGCGGGTCAGTTCAAATTGCATATCCGTGCTCGCGCCGGCACGCGCATTGAGGAGACCGCAAGTCTCGCGGACCGCATCGAGAGTTTCATTCGCCAGCAGATTCCGCCCGATCAGATTGCAAGCATTATCGACAATATCGGACTGCCTTACAGCAGCATCAATCTTTCCTACAGCAATTCCGCTCCCACGGGGCCGGCCGATGCCGATATCCTGGTAACGCTATCGCCGAAGCATCGGCCGACTGATGATTACGTCCACGATCTCCGCCTGCGGCTGCGCGAGGCCTTTTCCGGCGTGGATTTTTCTTTTTTGCCCGCCGATATCGTCAGCCAAATATTAAACTTTGGCTTGCCTTCGCCCATTGATATCCAGGTAGTCGGCTATAACCTAGAGGGGAACCGCCGATTTGCCGATAAGCTGCTCCAGGAAATCCGTATGGTGCCGGGCACCGCGGATCTACGTATCCAGCAGCCCTTCGATCAACCCTATCTGCACATCGATGTCGACCGTACCAAAGCGCAGCTCGCCGGCTTCACTCAGCGTGACATCGCACAGAACTTGCTGATATCCCTCAGCGGAAGTTTCCAAACCTCGCCCAGCTTCTGGCTGGACCCGAAGAATGGCGTGAGCTATTCGATCGCCACGCAGACCCCGCAATACCGCCTCGATTCTCTACAAGGGCTGGAGAACATCCCGGTTACGGGTCCCAGCGGCGCGCGGCCGGAAATTCTGGCCAGCCTGGCATCCATCCATCGCGGCTCGGGAATGTCGCTGGTTTCGCATTACGATATCCAGCCAGTAGTCGATATCTACGGATCTGTCGCCAGACGTGATCTGGGCGGAGTGGCGAATGACATCAGCAAGATCGTGGATAACGCCAGAAAAGAACTGCCACGCGGATCGGAGGTAAACATCCGAGGCCAGGTGCAAACAATGAAAAGTTCGTATTCAGGATTGCTTTCCGGCCTGGCGTTCGCAATTTTGCTGGTTTACTTGCTCATCGTGGTGAACTTTCAGTCGTGGCTCGATCCATTCATTATTATTTCCGCCCTGCCTGCTGCTCTGGCGGGCATCGTGTGGTGCCTCTTTGTGACACACACGCGAATCAGCGTTCCGTCGCTTACCGGGTCGATCATGTGCATGGGCGTGGCAACTGCGAACAGCATCCTGGTAGTCAGCTTCGCGAAAGAACAAATGTCGGAGGGAAGGGACGCGCTCTCCGCCGCGCTGCAAGCCGGTTTTACGCGCTTCCGCCCCGTGCTGATGACGGCGCTTGCCATGATCATTGGCATGGTGCCGATGGCGATCGGGCTGGGTGAAGGCGGCGAGCAAAATGCTCCATTGGGACGCGCGGTAATTGGCGGATTGGTGTTCGCTACCGCGGCCACGCTCTTCTTTGTGCCCGTTTTTTTTAGCGTCCTACACGGACGGCGTAAACCGGAGGAGATTGAATCACAGCGGTAAGTAGGATCATCATGATAGCTTTATGTGTCGGAGCGCCTAATGAAGGTTGATGACGAGAGCCGGCTGGAGACCGGTACACTCAGAGACTTCGAACCGCCCGAACCGGCGCAGAAGAAGCGTTCGCAGTGGTGGATCGTCGTCCTCGCCGTTCTCGTGGCGGTGGGGCTGGTCATCTTTGGCATCATGCCTCGCATCCAGGCCGACAAAGACCTAAAAAAAGAAACCGCCCGGATGGCCATCCCAACGGTTTCGGTAGTTCAGCCAAAGCGTTCGGCCCCTGCGCAGGAACTTATTCTTCCAGCCAATGTCCAAGCCTTCTCCGATGCTCCCATTTATGCGCGTACCAACGGCTATCTGAAGCGTTGGTATGTGGACATTGGCGGACGCGTGAGAGCCGGGCAACTGCTGGCGGAGATCGATACGCCGGAAATAAATCAGCAATTGCGCCAGGCGCGAGCCGATCTATCCACGGCCGAAGCCAATCTGAACCTATCGCGAATCACCGCTGAACGCTATGCCGGCCTACTAAAAACTGACTCAGTATCCAAGCAGGAAGCCGACAATGCCGAGGGCGACTATCAGGCAAAACAGGCAGTTGTGCATTCCGCGCAGGCCAATGTGAAGCGTCTGGAAGAGCTGCAATCGTTTGAGAAAATTTATGCGCCTTTCAGCGGTGTGATCACTGCCCGCAACACAGATGTCGGCGCGCTGATCGATTCCGGCGCAAGCGCTGGTACGCGCAGTGAGTTATTTCACATAGCGCAGCCTGACCATCTTCGCGTTTACATCAATGTGCCACAGGTTTATTCGCAATTGGCCAAGCCCGGTATGACGGCAGATTTGACTTTGGCTGAATTTCCCGATCGCCGGTTCCAAGGCAAGCTCGTTCGTACCGCGAGTGCGATCGACCCCGGTTCCCGCACACTGCTCGTTGAAATCTCGGTGAATAATCCTACAGGCCAGCTTTTCACGGGCGCTTACGCTGAAGTTCACATGAAGCTGCCTGTCGCGGCATCTTCCTTCACGCTTCCCGTGAACACTTTGCTGTTTCGTTCTGAAGGGCTGAGATTGGCGGTTGTGGGTCAAGGCAATAAAGTAGAGCTGAGGCCAATCCAGATCGGCCACGATTTCGGCAGTGAGGTCGAGATCATAGCTGGCTTGAACGGCAACGAGTCGGTGATCATAAATCCCCCTGATTCCATCGTGTCTGGCGAAGCTGTTCGTGTTGGTCAAGCCTCGACACAAACTACCGGAGCTTCGCAGTGAGAGTTCGCATCTCGAATTTTGGGCCTCGGACCTCAGCGTCTGCGGACCGGAATCTGAGGTCCGAAGTCTGCGGTCTGGCTGTCGTTCTACTTGTTCTCAGCGGCTGCGCAGTTGGGCCACGGTACGCGAAACCTGCGACTCCGACGGCGCCGGAATACAAAGAAGTTCCTCCCAACTGGAAAACTGCACAGCCCAATGACCAAATCGCGCGCGGCAAATGGTGGGAGATTTTTCAGGACCCGCAATTGAACGCTCTGGAAGAGCAGATAAATGTCTCCAATCAGAATCTGAAAGCGGCGCAGGCGCAGTATGAGCAGGCGCGCGCGCTGGTACGTTTCAATCGCGCAGCTTACTATCCAACGGTTACCGCCGGAGCCTCAGCTCTCCGTGAGCATGTGTCGCAGAATCGGCCGCTAATAAGGTCCACAGCTCAGATTTCGACTAACGCTTCCGACTTTCAGATTCCGGTGGACGCTTCCTACGAGCCGGATGTCTTCGGGCGCGTGCGCCGCACCGTAGAGGCTGCGCGGTCAAACGCGCAGGCCAGCGCAGCAGATCTTGAATCCGTGAATTTGTCTCTTCACGCCGATCTCGCAATTGATTACTTTCAACTCCGGACCCTTGATGCCGAAGCGCAACTGCTGAACTCAACGGTTACTGCGTTCGAGAAGGCACTCGACCTTACGAGAAATCGCTATCAAGGAGGCGTGGCTTCCGCGGTAGATGTAGCACAAGCCGAAACCCAGCTTGAAACTACTCGTGCGCAAGCCATCGATGTGCAAGTACAACGATCTCAGAACGAGCACGCAATCGCCGTTCTGAGTGGACAGCCGCCATCCACTTTCAGCATCCCGGCTTCCCCATGGACAACCGCGCCTCCGGTAATTCCGCCTGGACTTCCCTCAGATTTACTGGAGCGCCGTCCTGACATCGCTGGCGCAGAACGCCGGGTTGCGTCTGCCAATGCTCAGATTGGTGTTGCCCGCGCTGCATACTTCCCAGCAGTAGCTCTGAGCGGTTCTGGCGGTTTTGAAAGCACCGCGATCACCACTCTCATCCAAGGACCCAGCGGATTTCTGACCAGTGGAGCTTCAGCAGTAGTAACCGCATTCGATGTCGGACGGCGCCGAGCCATCTCTGAACAAGCGAGAGCAGCCTACAATCAAGCCACAGCGAATTACCGTCAATCCGTGCTAACCGCATTTCAGGAAGTAGA
>DAIMDJ010000010.1:0-11165 GCA_036725905.1 Terriglobales bacterium | reverse complement strand
ATCAAGCCACAGCGAATTACCGTCAATCCGTGCTAACCGCATTTCAGGAAGTAGAAGACAACCTGGCGGCCTTGCGTATTCTGGAACAAGAATCTAAAACCCAAAACGCCGCGGTAGCGGCCTCCGAGCATTCGCTGGAACTTTCTACGAACCGCTACAAAGGTGGAGTGGTGAGCTATCTGGAAGTCATTACCGCACAGAGCATCGCGCTAAGCGATGAGCGCGCTGCAGTGGGCATTCTGCGGCGCCGCATGACGGCTAGCGTGTCGCTGATCAAAGCTCTCGGAGGAGGATGGAACGTGACCAGTCTTCCTTCGGCTAAAGTTGCTTCGCAATCAGCTAATGGGCAATAGCTTTGAGGAAAGTTCGGTTTTAGCAGGCTACGGAAAAACAACGGTTCGTGTCAGGGCATCGCTTTAGCGATGCTGTAAGTGCCGCGTGGTGCGTGGCGCCTTCAGGCGCTGGCAGGCCGAAAACGAGTTTTCCGAAACCGGCTCTCAGCGTGCCGTTACAATCTTGTCCTTTCTGCCGGTAATTCCGCCTGAAGCACGACCTTACCTCGAAACTACCGGCGCGGTTACAACCTGCAGTTAGACAGAATCGAAACCCAAGGTTCGAATCTCTGCAAACAACTCTGGGCAAACTATCTTCCCTTAGCAGAATAGTGGCGTAACCTACCTTTACCTTCTACAATGACTTCGCATTAAAACCGCACTGAGGGGGTCAGATGCAAAACCTAGTTACTGCTCTAAATCAGCTCCGCGCACAACGCCGGCAGTCACAACAGCAATTAGAAACTCTCGATCAAGCAATCGCCGCTCTGGATAGGCTCGCGCGCAACGGATCCGCGGGGCGAAGGAACCATCCAAAGCGCACTCTCTCTGCAGCCGCCCGCAAACGAATCTCTCAAGCTCAGAAGGCTCGGTGGGCAAGAGTAAGGGCGAAGCAGGCAAAGGCTGCGGCCTGAGTACCGCCATCCGGTGCGGCCGTCATGTTCATGCGTGGCGGGTGAGGGCTTCTCCGTACCGAGTGTCAGGACAAGCGCGTCACATAAGCAGGGGACGAGACCGCCGGCGTTGCTGTTGCTTTTCGCCGCTCTTGATGCTTCCGCTGCAGGCTGGATCCTGGTAGCAGGAACGGAAGGTCGGGACAACCAAGGCCTGCTCCAGACTGGGATCATTAAAGTTCGCCAGCGTCTCGGCCGTGTGCTGCGCTTGGGCACGGTCGCCGCTGTTCTGATAAGCAGCAGCCAGCAACTCAAGTGACAGGGGATTATTCTCGTCCTCTTCCAGATGTGCGATGGCTTCATTGTATTTGCCATCAGAAAATGCCACCGCGCCGGCTGCTCCGTGGTACGCGGAATCAATTACTTTATCATCCGAGCTTTGTGACAACTCCGCGAGCTTTGCCAAGCTGGAGTTAACAGTCTTATTATTACGCGCCTTCAGCGCAATTTCCACGCGTGCGCGAAGGATCTGTGCCGACTCCTGCCGGATCGCGGCTTGCATGGCGTTCTTGCCTTCATGCAGCACAGCGTCCGCTTTCTTCAAGAGTGCGAGTCCATGCTTTGCGTTCTGCTGATACATTGCCATTTGCCGGTACGTGTCAGCTTCCACCTGGCTCATGTTCTTTGAGTGCGTGTATTCGACGATGGCGTGAAAAGCCCGATCTGCTTCTTGATAATCGCCTTCGCGAACGTAGGTAGTCGCTTCCCGCGTCTGCCACAGTATCTTGTGTAGTTCAGGGAGTGAAAACTTCCGAAATCCGGCCTCATACTCTTTTCTTGCCTGAGTCTGGTCTCCCATCAAAGAGTAGGTGTCTGCGATACCAAACTGCGATGAATAGAATTCAGGATTAATCGCGAGAGCCGCCCGATAATGCTCAATCGACTCCTGGAAACGTCCTGCCATTCGCAGAATCTCAGCATAGGAGTCCTGCGGGTTCGCATCCTGAGGCAACGCCCCCACGTACTTGTCCATTTGTGCGAATGCTTTATCGAACTGCCGCAGATATGCGTAGGAGTAGCCCATGTTGTTCATCAGGCCAGGAGAATCGGAAATTCCCGAGCGCTCATAAACCTCAATCGAGCGTTCATATTGTGTTTGCGTTGTTAACCACCACGTGGTCATCCACACAACCCACTTATCATGCGGATATCGGCTGAGTAGATCATTCATCTTCACGATCGCGGAGATAAGCTTGTGGTTCATGGCATCCTGGTACCACTCGATCGCCAGCCGCTCTCCCGCACTGGCATGGTTTCGTGTGGCAAACGCTTTCTGCTGCTCGCTTACCTGCTCAGCCGGATCAAGGCTGATCTGTGTTAGGAACTCGTGCGCCATGGCGAAGTCAGGATCAATTTTGACTGTCTTTCGCAGTATTTCGATCGCTTTTGCCTGCTCCACTTGGTCCAGGTCCAGCATCATTGCTTCTTCCGCGAGGCGGCGAGCTTCCGGAGATTTAGTTGTGAGTGGCAATACCGCAGCGTGACGTACCGCCAACTGTGCGTGTCCGGCGGTGGCCGCCAGCAGGGCAATGCTCACCAGTAGCGCAGTTACCCTACTGCTCATTCTTATCATTGCGAGTTCCCCCTCAGCACGTAGCCCTGCTCAACCGGCAACTTGCCGTCGATCTTCAAAACTTTTACATCTTTGGTAAGTGAATACAGATCGACGATGCCGATTGCGCCTCGATTGGTTGAAACAAACTTAACCACTGCATCATCAGAACCTGCCAGTACGATTGCGCCTCGATGCGCCTGCACAAACGCCTGCGCTTGTTCAGGTGTCATGGCCAGCAGCCTATGCACCACCAACTGCATGTCGGCGCAAGATGGGTCGCGCACGATCAACTTGATCGCTCTTCCATCGGGCCAAGTCTGAGTACGCGCATTGACAATTTTCACCAACTCAGCCGTGGTGAGGTTCGTTGTTGGATTTGCTGTATCCGCTATCACCGCCAGTTGCTTCCCTTGGGCGGTCCACGACATTCCCGCAACCCACACCAAGATCAGCAACCAGCGCCTGAAACCCATAGCTGCGTGATTCTAAGTCGATTCCAACCTTGTTGTGGAATGACGAAAGTAACCGAGGCGAACCTACTTTGGCCGGAGTTGAGCTCGGTAGGGCGTCACTAAGTCACGCGAATAGGTCGCGTGTAGAAGATCGACTTGGGCGCAGTTTCGCTACCGAAAGATGGGGTATATGTTGCGGAATAGATTTACGAAAATTAGGTATGCCAGTCCGTCGAAATATAAGAACTATTCAGTGCAGGAACGCAGGGACACCCCAGAAGTCTGAGTGTTCGTTCCACGTCGGCACGCAAAATTTCCAGTGCGCGTGCCACGCCCGCCTCCCCGGCCGCCGCCAGTCCATAGGCGTATGCTCGCCCGATCAGCACGGCGCGGGCTCCCAGGCAAATTGCTTTGACAATATCGTTGCCGCGACGAATCCCCCCATCCATCAGCACCTCGGCTTGCCCGTTCACTGCGCTTGCTATTTCAGGCAGCACTCGCAATGTCGCCGGAACGCCATCAAGCTGGCGCCCACCATGGTTCGAGACAACTACGGCCACAGCACCTTCGTCCACCGCTCGTCGCGCATCATCTCCGGTAAGAACGCCCTTGATGACAATCGGTCCGGGCCAGCAGTTTCGGATCCACTTCAAGTCTTCCCAAGTAACCGCTCCGCGTGCCAGCGAGGTGCTGACATCTTGTAGAGGCATCACTCCCTGCCCCGGAATCACGACATTGGGTAGTTGCGGCAGACCACCGTCAAGCAAGAAGTCCATCAACCATCCGGGACGCCCCAGAATCTGCGGCAGGAAAGGAATCTTCGCGAACAAGCTGTCGCCCAGCAACTCCGTCACACCATTGCGGAAATCTCGCTCGCGCATTCCCCCCACGGCAGTATCAACCGTGACCACCAGAGCTGAGTAACCCGCTGCCCGAGCCCGTTCAATCGCACCTTCAGCGGCTTCACGCCCGCCCAACAAATACAACTGATAGCAGACTGCACCCGACGAGCCCGCTTTCACGTCCTCCAGCCGGTGCCCGGAAATTGTAGAAAGAATGTATGCCGTGCCCGCTGCCCCCGCCGCGCGCGCTGCCGCAACCTCGCCACCAGGATGCATTAGACGGCTGTAACCAACCGGTGCCAGGAGGGCGGGAAAAGAGACATCAATTCCCAGCACGCGCGTTCGCAAATCACATGCAGGAACCGCCACGGCCTGGCGCGGCCTAAAAGTCACGCTCTCGAAGGCGCGGCAGTTTTCTCGCAATGTGACTTCGGCTTCTGCGCCGCCGTCCAGGTAATCGAAAACCATCTTTGGCAGCCGCCGCCGAGCCAGGTTCCGCAGGTCCTCGATGTTAACCACACGCGGAGACTTAACCGATTTCGATGACGTTGCCATTGAACATTCCTGAAAGGACTCTCAAGCAATCGCAATTCGACCCGGAATCATAGCAGGATGTGGCAAAATCGGGAGCCGTCTCGATGGTTCCGATGTCTATAGCGAGGTCAGATCGCGATAGCAACTGCGGGTTCAAGTAGCTGAACTCAGCTTCTACTGCCGTTGTTGCAGATCTTTCGGTTTTTCGGGCGGCGGAGTTGTAGCGGATCCGTCAGGTTTCCACGCCATCGGATTCGTAGGTGCCGTCGGGTTCACGCCGAAATCCCATACGTAGAAGTTCATGCCTTCTTTGCCCAGCAATTCCACCACTGCATACTCTCCAGTGGCAAGTGGCGCGCTGGGAGTAACCTTCACCCATCCTCCGGTAAGCTTCGCTGCGGTCGTGGGCACCAGCTTTTGTTCCTGGCTGACTTTGCCGTAGACCGCGATCTTGATATCGCCAGCGATTCGCTTCCCCTGCTTCTCTTGCATGCGCACAATCTTGAAGCGATCCCAGGGCAGCTCAGGTTCTTTCTGCGGCTGTTGGCTCTCGACTGGCTGATCCTGCTGATCAACATTCACGTAGATTGCGGGCAATGTAATGTGTGACTGAACCTTCGCATGCGGACCGGGGATTTCGATGGTCTGCTTCGCGCTGGCAATAGGATTGATGGCCGCGCGCAGGATATTGCCTTTCATATTCTTCTTTAGCTCGCCGCCGCTCTGCTGAAGCTCGTCGAGTTGCGGCTGGTTCTGGAACGTATCGAGCAGGACCACGCCTCCGGAGTCGGGCAGTTGCAATCCCGGCGCAACGTGAGGCGTTTTTGCTTCTTCGGCCTGCCGCTCGGCTTCAAGTTCTTTGTCGAGTTCGACTGCTTCGGGCGCCGGCTTTCCAGACGCACGATCTTTTTCGTATTTGTCAGTCGCGGCCCAGTCCACCATCGATTTGGGCACTTCCTCCCATTCGCCGCGTTCGGCGCTGAAATAGCGTACGCGATCCCCTTTTACCTCCCACTGCGTGGAGAGCTGATACGAGCCATCTTTTAGGATGAGCCGCTTGGCAAGCTGTTGGGCAGATGCTGAAGGAAACATCGACACTAGCCCCAAAAGCAAGCTGGCGATCAGAATGCGGCGGAGTTCACGCATGGCCAAGTGATTAGATGCGCTCGATCAGAAGCGTTTTGTAGAGCCAGTCTACCCAAAATGGTGCGCCGGTAATGAACTGTAACAGCATGTAGGTCGTGGCAAATACCGGCAGTCCTGTGCCCAGGGCAAAGGGAATAATTCGGCCGGGGGAAGACTAATCAATGTAAGTCATTGATTTGATTTGGCTGCCGCCAGGGATTCGAACCCCGATATAGCGGTCCAGAGTGGGGCGACTACGAAAGCGTTGTCAGGCAAGCATACGGCCGAACATGCAGAGTGACACTGGACATTAGTCATCAGTGTGTCTTTTCCGGTCACAGCCATCTATTGCAATGTGGCTTGCTTATCAGCAGGGAATCGTTCATCGAGCTCCAGCGCATTGAAGAAACCGCCGCCATTCGTACCAAACTCGCCTTGTGGGCGAAGCCGGAGAAGTAGCGCAACTCGATTCCCATCAGCTTCAATTTCGTTTTGAAATACACCAGATTCGGGAAGCCATTGATACCGCAATCAAGAGCTCACGCCAGGCACTCCTTCGCCATCGCCTTGAAGTCAACATTCCGCAGAGTCTCCCGCCAGTGCGAATGGATCTTGAACGGATCACTGAGGTGATAGTCCATTTGCTGGACAATGCAGGCAAGTATTCGCCACCAGAGACTCCAATTCACGTCACTGCCGAATTGCGAGGTTCTGAAGTGGTCACAAGCGTCGCGGATCACGGTCCGGGAGTTGATGACATGGAACAGCAGATGATTTTTGAGAAATTCTATCGTGGCCGCGACCAACGCATGATCATCCAAGGCACAGGAATGGGCTTGGCAATCGCCAAAGCAATCATCGAATTGCATGGTGGAAAAATCGGGGTTATGAGCCAGCTTGGTCGAGGATCACTTTTCTATTTTTCTCTGCCAGCGGCTTAATCCGGGTGGCAAGCGGCCTGCTTGAGGCATTTCAATCAGAATGATCTTATGTCCAACGCATTGGAGTTTTCGAGCGCAATAAGCCAAGACTCACGCGCGATTTGCGTTTCGAAACGCCTTCTGGACGAGCGTGTAGCGGGCAGCGCCGATGATTCCGGAATCGTCATTCAATACGATCTTCACTGGCATTTCCTTAAGCAGCGGCTCCATCCGGCCTTTGTTCAGAAATGACTGCATGAAGATTGGATCCTTCATCTTAGGCACAATCTTGGCAGCAATGCTGCCGCCAATGAAAATGCCTCCTGTGGCCATGAAATGCAAAGCGCAATTTCCGGTCTCCGCTCCGTAAATACTGACGAAAATCGACAACGTCCGATCGCAGATGGATGACTTGTTTTCCAATGCGATTTGCGAGATCAGCGCAGGAGGATCCGGCGCTCCACTTATCTGTTCTCTCAGCCACTGGGGTTCGTCTTCTTTCTTCGTGTCACGAAGAAAGTCGTAGATGTTCTTGATTCCTGGCCCGGAGAGAATTCGCTCACAGCTTATGCGGCCATACTTCTTCTGAAGATAGCCCAGCAGCTCCATCTCGAGCTCATTTCTGGGCGCGAAGTCGGCGTGCCCGCCCTCGCAAGCGAACGGATGGTGCCGGAACCCATCCCAATAAAGGCCCGCGACTCCAAGCCCGGTCCGCGCCGAGATCACGGCTCGATTGCCCTCTGCATCTTCGGATCCTTCGCTGAGCGCAATGAAATCCTTGGATTCTAGAGCGTCGATTCCGTAGGCGTAAGCTTCGAGGTCGTTGATGAGTCCTACAGAATTCAGCTTGAGTTGCCTGGTCAGCTCGCGGGAATCAATGATCCAGGGGAGATTAGAGATTTTGCTTCGGCCAGCTCGCACCGGACCTGCGACGCCGAAGCAAGCGCTTTGCACCGGTATCCCTTCGGTTCTGATGAAGTCGGAGATGATTTCGGGCAAGCCGCTGTGTTCCTGGCT
Organism: Terriglobales bacterium; assembly: GCA_036725905.1. Classification (GTDB taxonomy): domain Bacteria; phylum Acidobacteriota; class Terriglobia; order Terriglobales; family Acidobacteriaceae; genus QIAB01. Next base: position 3,714 of record DAIMDJ010000010.1, on the reverse strand, counting down.
CATGTAGATTTTTTCGACCACCTGCTGGAGTTTGTTGCCTTGAGTTTCGAAAGCGGCCAGCCGGGTGCGCGTAGCGCCGATTTCACCAGCGAGAATCATGCGTCGATTTTCCTCCATTCGCGCTCGTCGCGCTCCATCAGTTCGTCGGCCTCCTTCGGTCCCCATGTACCGCCTGCGTAATTTGGAAATCGGCGGGGAGGCAGGGCCTTCCAGACATCAAGGATAGGATCGACAACACTCCAACCAGCTTCGACCATGTCGGCGCGCTGGAACAGGGTGGCGTCTCCGATCATGCAGTCATAGAGCAGAACCTCATAACCGGTATAGGCGGCCGCCCCAAAATATTTGGAATATTCGAAACTCATGTCCACCGATCCAACCCGCAGGACCGGGCCCGGAACCTTCGCGCCAAAACTCAAGGATATCCCCTCCACAGGTTGGATCTGGATCACGAGTGTGTTTGTGTGCAGCTTGTGAAATGGAGCATTTCGGAATAGCTCGAACGGAGTGCGCTTGAACTGAACCGTGATTTCGGTGTGGCGCTTAGCCAGCCGCTTGCCCGTCCGCACATAAAATGGCACGCCCGCCCATCGCCAATTATCGATGTTCAACTTCAATGCTACGAACGTCTCCATCCTCGATTCGGGAGAGACTCCGGACTCAGCACGATAAGCGGGCGCTCTTTCGTCGCCCAGCAGGCCATCGCCGTATTGACCGCGCACGCTGCGATGCAGCACCTCTTCGGAATCTAGCGGCAGAATCGAATGCAGAACCTTGGCCTGTTCATGACGGACCGCGTCGGCTTGGAAAGAGACAGGTGATTCCATGGCCGTCAAGCTGAGGAGCTGCATCATGTGATTAGGGACCATGTCGCGCAATGTACCCGCCGTATCGAAGTATCCACCGCGCTGCTCTACCCCCACTGTCTCCGCATTCGTGATCTGTACATGATCGATGTAACGCCGGTTCCAGATAGGCTCGAAAATGGCGTTGTCAAACCGGAAAACCATGATGTTCTGTACGGTCTCCTTACCCAGGTAGTGATCAATGCGGTAGATTTGGTTTTCGCTCAGCACACCTCTAATCTGGCGGTTTAACAACTTTGCGGACTCCAGATCATGTCCGAATGGTTTCTCGATCACAACGCGCCGCCAGCGCCCATTCTCTTCCTTCGATAAATCGGCCCGGCTCAACTGCTGGACAATCGGCGCGAAAAATGTAGGCGCGGTAGCCAAGTAAAACAAGTAATTACCTGCGGTATGGCGCTCCCGATCCAAATCGCTGAGCCGATTGCCTAGGACGGAATACGTATTCAAATCCGCGAAGTCTCCGCGTTCGTAGTAGAGCCGCTGCGTGAACCACTGCCAGGCCTGATTTCCCCGATCTTCAGGTTGCAGGAATCCGGTTACCTGGTTACGAAATTGTTCGAGACTCAAATCGTCGACTGAAATGCCTATGATCGCAAAGTTGTCGGATAACAGCTTCGCTTTCACGAGATTAAAAAGCGCGGGAACCAGCTTACGCTTGCTCAGATCACCAGCCCCGCCGAAAAGTACCATCACGCACGGACCAGTCGGCTTGCCGGACTGTTCGTTTTCGCTCCCCCGATTTAACAATGCTGCAGTTGTCATGAGCCGGTCGACTCTTGTTGTTGAATCCTATCGCAAATCCGTGGCCAGCATTGTAGTGCCCGCGGAGCTGGCATTTCTCTAACTCGGAAGCGAATACGCGTCCTTGAAAGGAGTCTCAGGCTGCATTCGTACCATGGCATGTGCAATGAAAACGAATCAGAGCTGATTCTGGAGTTGGGAAGGGCTTGATTGTGTCTCTTGACCTTGAAGTGTAGTTCCACGACCGGCGCGGTGGCTGTGTCTGCGCATTAACTACCCGGTTGCGCCTTTTCTTTTTGGCCGTTCCGAAAATGCACATGTGGGAACGTGCTAAGTACTGCAGAGGCACCCCAGCAGGGAGGCCGCTATGCCCATCCCGCGTGGCAGGAGTTGTACAACGCTGCTCTCGTCGAATTCGATCTCGCCAAACTTCCTTGACGTGTCGAGGCCGCATGTCAGGCAATTCATCAACACAGAGTACGGACGGCGCTTTGCGAGCGTTGTTCACCCTATGCAGAGAGCCACGTAGTTTGCTGTATCTGCTACAATCCTCGCCCGGAGAGGAACACATGGACATAATCGCGCAGTTGAAGGCTGAACGCGACAAGGCGGCACAACAAGTGAGCGCTCTGGATACCGCGATTGGGGCGTTGAGCGGGTTGAACAGCACGAGGGCACCGCGAGGACGGCGGACGATGAGTGCTGCTGCTCGTGCCAGAATTGCAGCCGCACAGAGAGCACGATGGGCCAAGGTGAAAGGGCAGCGGAAGGTTGTTGCAATCGCTCCCAAGCGCAAAATCTCAGCGGCGGGTCTAGCGCGAATCCGAGCGGCAAACAAGGCGAGATGGGCAAAGTGGAGAGGGGGGCAGAAATAGCAAGTTTTGGGAAGCCTCGTATTGTGTCTCAGGATTCTGATTCCCGAGGCTCAAGCCTGTCTTGCCGGAGTTTGGCATCGTCCATTTTGGTCGCACCGCAGGCGAAGATCATGCCGCTGAAATCGTTCAACGCCTAAGGCACCGGGTATGACTCCGATATCCTACGGCGATTTCCGCAGACCTGAACAAATCGTTAGAATGATCTCAACGGGGGTCGCATATGTCCTCTCTAGCCGCCAAGACCTGTGTTCCCTGCCGCGGGGGCATACCGCCGCTCAAGGGAAAAGAACTCGAACAAATCCTTAAGCAAGTGCCGCAATGGGCTCACTGGAAGGTAGTCAACGAGCACCACATCACCCGTGCGTTCACGTTTCCAGATTTCAAGCAGGCGCTCGCGTTCGTCAACAGAGTGGGCGAATTAGCCGAAGAGCAGGGACACCATCCCGACATATTGCTTACGTGGGGTAAGGTCGAAATCACGCTGTGGACGCACAAGATCGATGGTCTGACGGAAAGCGATTTCATAATGGCGGCGAAAATTGATCAGTTGTATCCGGGCTGACCAGAGCTTTTCGGGAGACGGCGCATCTACTCAGAAGGATTCAGGTTGCGAACCCTATGAAACTCGTCACTCTCGCAGTTTGCTTTGTTCTTCTGGTGTCACTCATCCCGCTCAGGGCCGACGAAGAGCACCAGCATTTCACTTCCACTGAAAAGCTGGGAACTGTTTCGTTTCCGACCTCTTGTTCAGCGAGCGTGCAAAAGCCATTCGAGCGAGGCGTTGCGCTGCTGCATTCCTTCTGGTACGACGAAGCGGACAAGCAGTTCAAGCAAGTTGCGGAAAACGATCCAAAGTGCGCAATGGCCAACTGGGGACAGGCCATGAGCTTGTATCACCAGCTTTGGAGCCGGCCGGATACTGTCGATTTGAAGCGCGGCTGGAACCTGCTGCAAAAAGCTCACGCAATTGGCGCGAACACTGCGCGCGAACGCGATTACATCGAAGCTCTCAGCGCTTTTTATCGCAAGTACGACAAAGTGGATCACGAGAAGCGCGCGACGTCCTATGCGCAAGCCATGGAGAAGGTCTCTCAAAAATACCCTGAGGATGGTGAAGCGGCGGTTTTCTATGCGCTCTCATTGCTCGCATCAGCTCCCGATCATGACACGACGCTGGAAAATCCGAAAAAAGCGATTGCTATTCTCAACAAGCTGTTCGAGCAAGAGCC
>DAIMDJ010000009.1:17310-22188 GCA_036725905.1 Terriglobales bacterium | reverse complement strand
ATTGGCATCGCTTTTCGCGTACAGAGCGACGGACACTATGAGTACATCTATCTGAGACCCACGAACGGTCGAGCTGACGATCAAGTCAGGCGGAATCACTCCACCCAATACAGTTCGTATCCGGATTTTGACTTCGCCCGATCGCGGCAGGAGGCTCCCGAAAAGTATGAGTCGTACGTCGATTTGCAGCCCGGTGTCTGGACTAAGTACAAAATCGAGGTGGAAGGCCGCAAAGCGCGGCTGTACGTAAACGGAGCGGAGCAGCCCTGCCTAATCGTCAATGATCTCAGGCTCGATCCGCGGGACGGAGGAGTCGCATTGTGGGTCGGACCTGGCACCGAGGGCTACTTTTCCAATCTGAAGATTACGGCCAAGTAGGCGGGCGCGGCCCTTCATCTCCACCCGTTGCGGCTTCTCCTTCGACTTCGCTCAGGGCAGGCTGAGTGGAACTCGTGCCCTCCCGGTCAAAAAATTCGCTATGACTATGGTATAATGACCATAGTCTAAACTCCGGTTCACGAGTCGGCGAATGAAAACAATTCCCGCAGGAGCATTCAAAACCAACTGTCTCGCCATCATGGACGAGGTCAAGGCCAAGCGCGAGACTGTGGTGATCACCAAACATGGCGAGCCCGTGGCGAAGCTCGTGCCTGTGAACACTGACACCGACGAAATTTTCGGGTTTTTCAGCGGCAAAGGCTCAGTAACCGGCGACGTGGTTTCTCCGGCCCTGTCCTCGGAAGAGTGGGGCAAGCTTCTATAAGCAATTCTGATGAGCAATTCCAGTGATTCTGTTAGACACCCATGTTGTGATTTGGCTGGCTCTCGAACCGGGGAGGATTTCAAAGAGGGCCCGAGCAGCAATCCAGGAAACTCGTCAGCGCGGCGAAGGGCTTGCGGTATCCGACATTACACTGCTCGAAATTGCCACGATTGAGAACAAGGGCCGTATCAAGCTAAACGCCAGCTTGGAAGCCTTTCTCGCCGAGATCGAAGCCAGATTCATTGTTCTGCCGATTACTGGCCGAATCTGCGTGAGCGCGTTGGCACTTCCGGCAGCCTATCCCAGGGATCCAGCCGACCGCGTCATTGGAGCAACAGCACTTGTCGAGGGACTTCCTCTGATTACTGCCGATGATGGAATCCGACGATCGAAGACACTAAAGACAATTTGGTAAGCCCATGATTACTTGGGCTCAGCGGGCTGCCTCACCTTCGCGCTTCTTCGAAACGTGGGACCCTGTCCCACGCTGGAAAGGACAGCAGGTTTCTCGACTCCGTAGGATGGTTCGCGAGCTCACCATCCTGCTCCACTCGAACTGACAGTTCAAAAAAGAGCCTGATAACGGGCCGTTCTTCAGTGCGCCAATTCCCATATCGGCACGAAACCCCGATTTATTTTGAGGTGCGTTTATCGCTCCACCCGCGACAATACAATCCTCGTTGCGGACAGCGTTTGGAGGGTGTTGCCAGTGGGTACTGGACGGTGTCCGCGAAACATCGAGTGGCTTCGTCAGCCATTAGGGTTCGAGTCCCTCGCCCTCCGCGGTCACTCGATAACTACCGATTCTGCTTGACAGGCTAAACAGAGGATTTATCCTTAAAGTGTTTCGCGGACATCGTCCGGTACCAAGCCCCGACTGACCATCGGGGCTGTCCTATTTCTGGGCAATTTCGCAGCGATGTTCCTTATCGTTTCGCATCTTTGGGAAAGGTTGGACGTTGAAAGTCTTACGCGGCGCGGATCGCGGGTCTTCCACTCCCTTCGGCAGCGCCGGTTCTGTCGGAGAAAAAGGGCGATAAGCTCCCAAGAAGGGTAACTTGATTTCCATTGGACGGCGGCGTGATACTGGTTTCGTCGCGAGGTGCTGTTTCCGACCCAGTTTTGAGAGGCCTCGATAATTCGAGGCCTCTTGTCTATCCGCCTGCTTATCCAATTTACTCTGCGAGAACCGCATCCTTTGGCAGGCTCCGCGGAGAACCGCATCCGCTGGCAGGGAGTCGGGGCTGCCGCAATGCCTGAGTTCTCCGAGTTACGTGTCCTCAATTGCCGCAGCACCTGCGTGCGAAAAAACGGCTGATTCTAGCGCCCGAATCCTCCGGCTAGAGCCTCCGAATCAATCGGCTTTCACCGCAATTTGTGCAAATCTCAAAGGTTGCCTACTTTTTCTTGGCAACCTGCTGCGAAGAGTGCTAACGATTGTTCGACGGCAAATAGCTCTCTTCCAGCAACTTACAATATATGCTCCGGAGATTGGCAACCGACCGGGCGGTCGTTGTGCTGCCTCGCGCAGGAAAACTTCAAAGATTCCACAGGCTTTCCACAGGCTCTGGAACAAGAGTTGTGGTCCTAGCGGAACCCCACGTATTTGCGCCCGAGCAACCCCCAACTATTCCGGGGGCGGTGCAGCTCCGTCTGCCATCGACTCGAACCGTGTGGAACTCTTCAGGAAGGCCATGCGAATGGTGCCGGTTGGCCCGTTGCGCTGCTTGCGGATGAGAATCTCGGCCACTCCCTCCAGCTCTGGCTCGTCGGGTTTGTAGACTTCTTCACGGAAGATAAAGGCGACGACGTCCGCGTCCTGCTCGATTGACCCTGACTCACGCAGGTCGGCGAGTTGCGGACGATGATCTCCGCTGCCTCGGCTTTCGGGAGCGCGGCTCAACTGCGAGAGCGCAACCACCGGAACGCTCAATTCTTTTGCTAGAGCTTTCAATCCGCGGGAAATCGCTGAGACCTCCTGCGTTCGATTTTCATAACGCCGGCTGCTACCGGACATGAGCTGCAAGTAATCCACGATTAGCAGATCGAGAGCGCCTTGCGATTGCTTCAGTCGGCGCGCCTTGGCGCGCATTTCGCTCAGAGCTAGGCCGGGAGTGTCGTCGATGAAAATGGGCGCATGAGCGAGTTCTTCCATAGCGCGGACCACTTTGTGCATGTCGTCGCGCCAGAGCGAGCCGGTGCGCATTTTATGCGAGTCCACGCGTGCGCGTGAGCAAAGCAGGCGAAGCAGCAGGGCCTCGCGCGACATTTCCAGCGAGAAGATCCCGACTGTCTTTTGATCGAGAATGGCGGCGTTCTCCGCGATGTTCATCGCGAATGCAGTTTTACCCATCGAGGGGCGGGCGGCGATGATGATCAGGTCGGAACGCTGCAGTCCGCTGGTGATCTCGTCGAGATCGGTATAGTGGGTGGCGAGGCCCGTGATCCGTTGGCCACGTTGTAGCAGGGCGTCGACCGAGCCGAACGATTCTTTGACGATCTCCTGCACGCCCAGAAAGCCGCGACCGATGCGCTTTTCGGAAAGCTGGAGGATCGAGGCTTCGGCGTCGTTGAGGATCTCTTCGGCAGGATCACTTTGCTCGCTGGCCCGTACAATGGCGGCGTTGGCGGCATGAATCAGCCCACGCAGCAGGGACTTATCACGGACGATTTTGATGTAATGCTCAATGCTCGGCCGGTCAGGAACTCCGTCGAGCAGGCTGGAAATGTAAGCAACTCCGCCGATGGTCTCGAGCTCGCTTCGCCGGTCCAGCTCCTCGGGCAAGGTGATGATGTCGATCGCACGCGAAGATTCCGAGAGATCGACCATGCGCGAGAAAATGCGGCGGTGCGAGTCGAGTGAGAAGTCTTCTGGCTTGAGATGCTCGGCGGCCTGGTTGTATGCGAAATTGTCCAGCAGAATCGCGCCTAAAATGGAGCGTTCGGCCTCAACGTTCGCCGGAAGAGTATGCGCCAGGCTGTAGTCAGTGGTCGCCAAAGTTTTTATTTGCTGGGATAAGTTGCGAAGGTGATTTGCATACTAGCTTGGGATCGCTTGTGGATGCGAAGTACGTCATAGGAAAACGCGGGAAGAAATTTATTTTTTCTGGCTGCATGTTTGCAGCCGATGAAGGCGCTGAACTAAATTCCGCTTCGCCTCGATTTATCTTTGCGAGTATGCCATGAAGCGAATAAAATACGAAAGTATTATCTTTAGTCGATACTTTATCGCGCTACCGGAGCGGCATTCATGGTTATCCGGCTTTTCATCGTGAGCTTCTTGATCAGCTCGATTGCAGCATCCCAGGACGCTGACGTCGTTCATCGTCTCGACTACGACAGGAACGCACCGGTCGATATCAGAGAAGCTGGCGTTGAACAACACGGTGGCGTTGCCGTTCGTGACATCTCCTATGCCAGCCCGAAAGGCGGACGCGTGCCGGCTTATCTTGTTCTTCCCAACGGCAAGGGACCGTTTGCCGCGGTCATCTGGGGGCACTGGTATTGGGAGAACTCGGAATTTCGGAATCGCAAAGAATTCCTGGCTGAAGCCATCGCGTTGGGGCACGCTGGCGTGGTGTCGTTGCTCACGGATGGTCCAATTGCGCGCCCGGGCCACGTGGAAGACAAGACACCGCTGAACCAGCAACAAGTGACAGACCTGATTCAGCAGATTGTAGACATGCGCCGAGGAGCCGATTTGCTGCTTGCCCGTAAGGACGTCGATCAGAAGCGGCTCGCTTATGTCGGTCACAGTTACAACGCCAGCGTCGGTGGGTTTCTCAGCGGAATTGACAAGCGTTTCAAAGCGTTCGTGCTCATGGCGGGTGGTCTGTCAGATGAACTGGATTTGAAAACCAAGGAAGTTCAAGATTACCGGCAGAAAATTGGCCCTGAGAAATTCGACGCATTTACGGCGAAATGGGCGTGGCTCGATCCAGGCAAGTTTGTGTCCCATGCGGCGCCGGCCACAGTCTTTTTACAGTACGCTAGTCAGGAAAAATTTCTTTCGCCGGAGCACGCACGCGGATACGCAGCGCTGGTGAGCGAGCCTAAACGCTTCAAAGAATATGATGCGCCGCACGCACTGAATGCAGAGGCGCGGCGCGATCGCA
>DAIMDJ010000009.1:0-17210 GCA_036725905.1 Terriglobales bacterium | reverse complement strand
TTCAAAGAATATGATGCGCCGCACGCACTGAATGCAGAGGCGCGGCGCGATCGCATAGCGTTCCTGACAGAGCAATTGAATTTGAAGCCTCTCGATCCCAAGCTGCTCGCGGCCATTCCCGATCTGCCGCAGCCGCCGGAACCAAAGGAGCAATAGCAGGACGCGAAATCGGCGGACGAGACGTCCGGCGGACAGCCAGCGAGACGCCGGCACTACACTCGGGACGCCGGCGCTACAAACTGGGGCCTCAAAAATTGCGCAAAATAAAATGCGGCCCGGGCCAGCCACCCGGGCCGCATCGCTCGTGGAATGTTCCGCGCGTATTCATCGCTTGAGGCGATGAGATGTGTGCTTCTGAAACCACATTCTGGGGAATGCCGTTTCTGGGCACACTCTGCACGTTGCTGGTTGCAAATCATTCATCCTGAGATGGTGACTTGCAACTCGCGACCCGCAGTGATTGATTCGAGCCAGCGGCTCGGTCCTGCCATTTCAGGCGGACCATCTGAGGAGGCCGCAACGCCCGGGCACCGGAACGCGCAAAGCGCGTTTTTGGAAACCCTCCTGGCGGTTCACCCTCGAGAACCGTCAGGTACCGCCAGCTCTGCCGCAATCCCGGCAGCGCTTCAGAACATCTCACGCATGCACTGATGACACTGTGAAGCAGTCTCGTTTGCCACGCAATGGAAAATTAGGGCCTCCTTGTGCAGAAGCTGTGGAGGACAGAAATTCTTTGTGGAAAGAGAAGGAAAACTAGATGGAATGAGTGGCAGCGACACCGGAATTAGGTGTTCTCCATTAAGGCCACGAGGAGGCGCACGCGTCTGAATTGCTTTGGGTTCCCTTGAGCCGCTTAAATTGTTTGCGCGGGGAATTCCAATTCCAGGCCGAGCGGATCGGTGAAACGGTTCGTCAGGTTCGCTAGTCCGGTCAAAAGGTGCAGATCTACGATCTGTTCATCGGGGAAATGCTTTTTCAACTCCAGGAAATCCTGATCTGTCACGTCATGTGGGCTACGCGTCAATTTCTCCGCAGACTGCAGAGCAGTCCGTTCTTTTTCGCTGAAGCGTGCGTAATTGCCCTGCTTCAGGTCGCTCCAGTCGTCTGGGGTCAGGCCAGCGCGCTTGGACGAAGCTACATGATGCTGGGTGCAATACCGGCAGCCATTAATGAACGATACGCGAATGTAGATGAGTTCATAGAGCTTCCGGTCCAGCGAGCGCCCGACGCTGGCATAGAAGCTGAGAAAATTCTTGAGCATCTCCGGACGGTGCGCCAGCGCTTTCTGCGCGTTGCCGGGCTTGCCGCGGAGCGTGCCATCGTAAATCTGTTTGACTTCCGGATTGGCGTGTTCAGGTTCAATCAATGCGATGCGTGCCATGAGCCCTCGCTGAGATGGATCACCGTATAATACCCGCTAATCCTTTTGATTTTTCTCCACCCCGCTGCAGGAGGCAAGCGTGCTTTCAATTCGCCCGGCAACCGCCGAAGATACGGGCCTGCTCGCAACGATGATCCGGGAGTTGGCTGAGTTCGAGCGTGAACTGGATTCGGTTTCAATCACTGAGGCAGATTTAGTCCGGGATGGATTCGGCGTTGATCCAAAGTTTCGAGCGGTCATAGCAGAATGGGACCGTCAGGCGGCCGGGTACGCTTTTTTCTTTCACTTCTACAGCACCTGGCAGGGGCCGCAGTTGTTTCTTGAAGACCTGTTCGTGCGTCCTCAATTCCGCGGTAAAGGGATTGGAAAAGCCTTGCTCGGCTATGTCGCGAACATCGCGAAAAACGAGAACTGCCGTGCCATGCGGTGGGAGGTACTGAACTGGAACAAGTCAGCCATCGAGCTCTATAAATCGCTTGGGGCGACGTTTCTTGATGATTGGCGATTGGTTTTGCTGCCAAGCGAGGGAGTGCTGTGCCTGGCGGAGAAGGCTGCATGAATTTAAAGATTCGGGTTATCGGTGCGGGTCTGGCCGGATCCGAGGCGGCGTGGCAAATTGCGCACCGTGGCCTTGCGGTCGAGTTATTTGAAATGCGGCCAGTGCGTTCGACGCCAGCGCATCAGACCGGCGACTTCGCCGAATTGGTCTGCTCGAATTCCCTGAAATCCGACAGCGAGAACGCCGCTCCCTGGCTACTGAAAGAAGAGATGCGGCGAGCAGGATCGCTGCTGATGGGGATTGCTCATGAGTGCGCGGTGCCCGCCGGACATGCACTGGCCGTGGATCGTACAACGTTTGCCGCACGAGTTACTGAAGCGATCTCGATCGAGGCGCTGATCAGCGTTCGCCGCGAGGAAGTCACCAGAATCGATGAAGACCAGATCACCATCATCGCCACCGGCCCACTGACTTCAGACCCGCTGTCGCAAGAGATTGCCCGCCTGAGCGGCTCATCCCATCTGTACTTCTACGATTCGATCAGTCCGATTGTCGAAGCCGAATCGATTGATATGACAAAGGTGTACTTCGCCGCGCGCTATGACAAAGGCTCTGCCGATTACATCAACTGCCCAATGTCGAAGGAAGAATATGACCGCTTTTACGACGCGCTGCTTTCAGCTCAATCGGTCGAAGAGCGCGACTGGGAGAAGCTGAATTATTTCGAGGGCTGCTTGCCGATTGAAGAGATCGCTCGCCGTGGGCGGGATACGCTGCGCTTCGGCCCGATGAAGCCAGTCGGATTGAAAGACCCTCGTACCGGGCTGATGCCACATGCGGTGGTCCAGTTGCGCCAGGAAAATCTGCGTGCGGACTCTTACAATCTGGTCGGATTTCAGAATCACTTGAAGTTCGGCGAGCAGGCGCGTGTTTTGCGGCTGATTCCCGGGTTGGAAGATGCCCGATTCATCCGTCACGGTCAGATTCATCGCAACACCTACATCAACGCTCCCACGCTTTTGCGCGAGACGCTCCAGATGAAGGAACACCCTCACGTGCTGTTTGCAGGACAAATATGCGGAGTAGAGGGCTATGTCGAGTCAATCGCGACAGGACTGATGGCGGGAATCCATGCCTCAGCACTGGCGTCTGAGGCAGAACCGCTGCCGCTGCCGCGAGCGACCGCATTCGGATCGCTGGTTCATTATGTCACTCACGCTGATGCGAAAAATTTTCAGCCGGCGAATATCACGTTTGATTTGCTGCCGGCGCTTCCAGAGAAAATTCGCGATAGACAGCAGCGCCATCGCAGGCAATGTGAGTTGGCTCTTGAGGAATTTGATCGGTGGTTGGAACGCGTGGCATCGACGGCGCCAACTGGGGAAGGGATCCAGTCGAGAAACGTTCTGGGAGGGGCGCTACTTCCAGTCGCGCGGTAACTGCCGGAGCCACAATGTCAGTGTCTAAAGTGCCTTACGCCCGTAAAAATCATCGCTAGCCCAAATCGATCCGCAGCTTCGATTATTTCCTGATCCCGCACCGATCCGCCCGGCTGAATGATGGCCGTGGCTCCAGCTTTCGCGATCTCTTCGACTCCATCGGGGAATGGGAAGAACGCGTCGGAAGCTGCGACCGTTCCTTTCAGCGGCAGCACGGCCTTCTGCGCGCCGATTTTGCAGGAATCCACGCGGCTCATCTGGCCCGCGCCCACGCCGACGGTTTGGCCATCACGCGCGTAGAGAATCGCATTGGACTTCACATGCTTGCATACTTTCCAGGCAAAGAGCAGTGCGCGCTTTTCTTCAGCGGTGGGCTGACGCTTGGTCACAACCTTCAAATCGTTCTCAGACAACGGGCGAACGTCCGCATCCTGCACCAGAATTCCGCCAGAAACATTTTTCAGAACCCATTTTTGCGGAGCGTGTGAAATTTCGATCAGTCGAAGATTTTTCTTGGCCGCGAACGTGGCCCGAGCAGACTCGTCGAACGAGGGCGCAGCAATCACTTCGAGGAAGAGCTTGGCCATTTCTTCGGCAGCATCGGCATCAATCGGGCGATTCACGCCGATCACACCCCCAAACGCAGACACGGGGTCGCATTCAAGAGCCTTCTTGTACGCCTCCGCTAGAGTCTTGCCAGTCGCGGTGCCGCAAGGGTTGGTATGCTTGATAATCGCGCAGACCGGCTCATCAAATTCCTGAGCCAGATCCCACGCTGCCTGCAGGTCGACAATGTTGTTATAGGAAAGTTCTTTACCCTGCCACTGGCGTGCATTGGCGATACCCGCGCCTGATCCATCCGAATATATCGCAGCCTTCTGGTGGGGGTTCTCGCCGTAGCGCAGGTCCATGACTTTGTTGAAGGAAAGCCGCAGCGTCTTGGGGAATCCTTCTTCGGCAGCGTGCAACTCAAATCGTCCATTCGCGCTCACACGCTCAAGCGTAGAAGCGATAGCGGAATCGTACGCCGCCGTGGTGGCAAAAGCCTTCTGAGCGAGCCGCCATTTCGTAGTCGAGGAAAGCGCCGCGCCGGATTTGGCCATCTCTTCAGCAATTCGCCCGTAATCTTCGGGTGAGGTGACCACCGCAACATCCTGAAAATTTTTGGCCGCCGAGCGGATCATGGACGGACCGCCAATATCGATATTTTCAATCAGCTCCTCAAAATGCAGGCCCGGCTTTGCTGCGGTTTTCTCAAATGCATAAAGATTCACAACCACCATGTCGATTGGCTGGATGCCGTGCTCGGCGACCGCCGTGCGATGCGAGGGATTTTCGCGACGGTGCAGAATCCCCCCGTGGACTTTGGGATGCAGCGTTTTCACCCTCCCATCCAGCATCTCGGGAAATCCAGTTAGCTCGGAAATGTCTTTGACAGAGATTCCCGAGTCCCGCAGCATCTTGGCTGTGCCGCCAGTCGAAATTAATTCCACGCCCATGCCGGCGAGCTTTTGGGCGAAATCAACCAGACCGGTTTTATCGGTGACGCTAAGGATGGCGCGACGAATGGGGGCTCGGGCGTCTGACGACATTGATGGCCTCGAATGCGGGAATGACAGGGGAAAATTTTACCAGTAGAAGCGGCCGCCGTGTGGGCCGGAGAATTGAGGAGCGGCGATGTGGGAGATATTAGTGGTTTTAGGGAACAGGCACGAACGCCAGGTTGCTAAGTCTTTGCCTTGGCCTTCAGCTTTACATGCCCGCCATGCATTTCGACGCTGTATTCAACCGCTTGGCAGCCATACTGCTTGCGAATCTGGGCGGTTTTCTTCTGCACAAACGACGTGAAGCTATCGAGAGTTCCCGAGACGCTCTCGCCAGCCTTCTTCTTTGCTTCCATCAGTGCCCGATAAAGCTTGAGTACCTGTTCGTGCTCGGCGCTCACGTCTGAGCACTGCACCGTAAACGGTCTCTCTTCAATGGCCGGTGCGGCGGCGGCGGCGGTTCCACCCGCCTGCCCGACTCCGTAAACTTTGTGCTCGGGTTCATGTTCCTCCTCGCGCACGCCCTGGATCGAAAGCAGCGCATCCTGCGGCCGCCGGTAGCCCTCTTCACGAATTCGGCTCTTCTTGCGCCACAGATCGCTATAAATAGCGTAGCGCTGCGCCATTTCGTTGTAGCGAAAACGCTGGGTGAAACTCATGCGGCTGCCATCACTGAATTTGCGAAGCAAACTGAGAACCTTCCACTCGATATCCGACGGAGGCTTCTTGCTTGGATTGCTGAAGTAAATCTCGTACTCGATCTTCAAACGCCGCAGGTTCGAGTCGAGAAGGTTTAGTTCTTCGTCGATGGTCACCTAGACTTCTCCAGCCGTTAGTTTAGGGATTTGGAGCGAGGGCGACGAGGTGTCCGTTGGCCACAGGATGGATGGAACGAAAGTACCCAAAACAGCCGTCAGCAATCAGCCTTCAACCGTCAGTTTTCAGTCGCCCGCGAAACTCGGCAGGATGCAAGGGAAACGTGGCCTTCGGCAGAGTTTGGGACCAAACGTCAAAAACTCAGAGCTGAAAGCTGAGGGCTGAGAGTCTACCTTCCCGCATTCGCGGCCATCTTCTTCACCATGGCCAACACCAGCTTGCGGTCGCTATCGTTCAGGCTGACGGCGTAGCGGCGGATTTGGCTGAGGAAGCGGACTTCATCATCCGAAAGTTGCGGCAAGCCTTTGGAGCCATTGGTGTGCCCGGAGTCGGAGAAGAACTGCGACAGGGGAAGCTCCATCGCTCCAGCGATTTTAGCTAGGGTATCGAGAGACGGAATAGTGTGACCGTTCTCTACTCGCGAAAGGTAGCAGCGCAGCAGGCCAGTGCGCTTTTCGATATCACCCTGCGACATGCCTTTTTGCAGTCTGTAGCTTCGGATGGTCTCGCCGATATTCATAGATAATGCAGCCAACGGACGCTCCTGAGGATGGCTGCATAGTAACCAGAGTAGTACCGTCTGGCAAGTACAATTTCACTGCACAAAAATTGGGCAGTAGCGCCCCCCAGTTAATCGCCGCCCGGCAATCGAGAATCGCTGTCCGCCGGGCATGATCGCTTCTGTTATCTCTGCTGGTGCCCCGCTCTCCCGAATTGTTTGGCCTCCGCCGCCCTTCGAGCATAATCATCGCAGTTCATCCCATACACGGTTGGGGGGACCGTGCCGGTTCAGCGTGCCTTCATTCTGGTGTCGATCGCGCCGCCCTGGCTATTACGGCAGCTATTCATGGCAGGACAAATCATCCCGCGATCATTGTTGTCGCTTCCGACGAAGCTTTGGTCGAAAAAGTTGAGTCCACACCCGGCACCGTCGGTCTGGTGGACGCTTATTCGATTACTGGAGGAGTAAATGTGCTGCGCGCTTCCGGCAAGCTGCCGCTTGAGCCCGGCTATCCGCTGCACGGGAATTGATCATCCGTGTTGTGCCCGCGTTCATCTGTCATCCAGGCAAGCCGCAAGGAAGGGACAAGCGTGAGCGGCACTGGGCCCAACCCTACGCCACAATCTGGAACTTCGCGCCGTTTCCCACGTTATCCATTGGACGTCCGGCTCTCGGTAAATGTCTTCCGGCCTTCCGCCAATCTTTCGCTGTGGGGACGTTCAAGCGAAATTGGAGAAGACGGGATCGGCGCAACTCTTACCGGCGAATTGCAAATCGGCGAAGTCGTCTCCATGGAGCTCTCCCTGCCCATGGCGGCCTATCCAATCAAGTTGCGTGCTCTAGTGCGTTATCGCGATGGCCTGCGCCACGGTTTCGAATTTCTCGCCATCGGTGCGGAACAGCGCAAAGCCATCCGCCGGGTTTGTGAAATGCTCGCCGCCGGAACCTGAACTTTATCCTCTCACTCTCCTGCAATTACCTTTGTAACTTTCGAGTCATAAGCAGCCGTTCTACCATCCCGAAGTCGAGCTCTGGGACCGAATCGGGAGGATTAATGGGTGAGAAAATCACCCGGCCGGCGAACTCCGCCGAAGTGTCGCGGGCCAAGCATCTTAAGGAAGCGCTGCATCGCGGCGTTCCTACACTTTCCCGGACGGGCGAACAGACACCAGTGCCTAGGCCGGCCCCGGCTGCTGCGCTGGACGATCCCGCAATCCAAAGAGCCTATCTCGAAGAGTTGGTCGAGTGCGCGCCCGAGGCCATCAGCATTCTCGACGATCAGTATCGTATTGTGCGCATCAATGGCGAGTTCTCCCGCATGTTCGGCTTCTCTCCCGAAGAAGCGATCGGTCGCCGCATTGATTCACTGATCGTGCCGCCGGACCGCAGCTCGGAGACGCATTGGATTGGCGATGCCCTAAGACAAGGACAAAAGGTAAGTCTCGAGACCAAACGGCAGCGCAAGGGTGGCACTCTGGTTGATGTATTTGTCTCAGGTGCGCCAGTGATTGTCGCAGGTCAGCAAGTCGCCGCCTATGTTTTATACCGCGACATCACAGATCAAAAGCGGGCGGAGTCGCTCAGTTCGGCGCTCTATCGCATCGCCGAAAAAACCACTTCAGCCGAAGACCTGAACCAATTCTATGGCTCGATTCACGCTACCGTCTCTGAGTTGATGTATGCGCGAAATTTCTACATCGCGTTGTACGATCCGGTGACTCAACTCCTTAGCTTTCCCTACTTCGTCGACGAAGCAGATCCGCGGCCAGAGCCCAAAAAGCTCGGCCGCGGTCTCACTGAATACGTCCTCCGCACCGGCGAACCTTTGCTTTGTACTCCGGAGGTGTTTGACTCGCTGGTCAAGCAAGGTGAGGTCGAATTGATTGGTGCGCCCTCTCTGGATTGGATGGGCGTGCCCCTCAAAGCTGCCAACAGGGTCTTCGGAATTCTGGTTGTTCAGAGCTACACCGCGAATGTCCGCTATGGTGAGAAGGATCGCGACATACTGACGTTCGTCTCTCAGCAGCTCGCCAGCGCGGTCGAGCACAAGCGGCACGAGGAAGCGCTGCGCCGTTCAGAAGCGCGCTACCGCTCTCTGGTGCAGTCCGCTGTGTACGGAATCTACCGTTCCAGTATGGAAGGCAGATTCCTCGACGTGAATCCCGCGCTCATTGCCATGCTGGGCTACAGCTCAATCGAAGAAGTCCTGTCGCTGGACACCAAGGTTGATGTATTTGCCGATCCGGAGGAACACGCGCGCCTAATCAATGAATTTCGCCGTGGCGCACGGCTGGAGAACGTCGAGGTCCGCTGGAAGCGCAAGAACGGCAATGCCATCACGGTCCGGCTGAGTGGTCGAGCCGTCACCAGCCCCGAAGTTGCTGAGCAGGTTCTGGAAGTGATTGCCGAAGATGTCACCGAGCGGCGCGTACTGGAAGATCAGTTCCGCCAGGCGCAGAAAATGGAGGCCGTGGGACGGCTCGCTGGCGGTGTGGCTCATGATTTCAACAATCTTCTGATGGTGATCAGCGGTTATACCGAAGTTCTCCTCGAGAACACAGGTCGTAACAATCCCATGCACCCGAAAATCGCGGCCATCCAACAGGCAGCCGAGCGCGCGACCACCCTCACTCGTCAACTGCTCGCCTTCAGCCGCAAGCAACTTCTCGAGCTCAAAGTCGTGGATCTGAACACGATTATCCGGGATATGGAGCGGCTGCTGCGCCCGCTGATCGGGGAGAACATCGAGCTGCAAACTCGTTTGGCAAACGACTTGGGTCGAACACGCGCTGATGCCGGCCAGATCGAGCAGGTCGTTATGAACCTGGCCGTAAATTCAAAAGACGCGATGCCTAGCGGCGGTAAGATCACCATTCAGAGCAGCAATGTGCATTTGGGAGATGACCTCCGGCGCCTCTACAACTACATTCAACCCGGCCCATACGTAATGCTGTCCATCGCCGATACAGGTCATGGCATGGATCGCGAAACCCAGTGCCGAATATTTGAACCTTTCTTCACCACGAAAGAAAAAGGTAAGGGTACGGGCCTTGGTCTTTCTACCGTCTATGGCATCATCAAGCAAAGCGGCGGTTATGTTTTCGCGCAGAGCGAAGTAGGGAGCGGGACGACTTTCCGCATCTATCTGCCCAGGGTAGAGGATTCTGCAGAACCATGCTCAGTGCCAGCCTCGCAAGCTGCCGGTGGCGGTTCGGAGACGGTTCTTCTCGTCGAAGATGAAGAATCGGTGCGCCAGTTGGTCCGAGAAACTCTGCAATCCAAGGGTTACAAGGTCCTGGAAGCAGAAAATGGCGAGGCGGCGTTGCGTATCGCTAGCGCGCACCTGGGTTCGATTGACATGCTCATCACCGACGTTGTAATGCCCGGCATGAGCGGCCGCGAGCTCTCGAAAAAGCTTGACGAGGCACGTCCGAAAACCAAAGTGCTTTATCTCTCCGGCTACACCGAAGATGCCATCATGCAACAGGGCGTCTTCGAAGCCGGCACGGCCTTCCTGCAAAAGCCTTTCACGCTACAGATGCTCTCCCGCAAGGTGTGGGACGTGTTGCGCGGTTCGCGCGGATAATCTCTTTCTAATCAACAACCCTCAAAGCTTTGGACTGTCATCCACTCGGCTGTGCAACTTTTTCGTCCATTGTGCGTCCTATCTTGTGGGACCTACTGGAAATCCATTCGTGTCACTTAGCCGTAAACTAAACGGGATTCTTTCGATGCTGATCAAAAAGGCCGCAGATATTCGCTCATCTGAAATAACTTCCAAGAGCCTGTATTTAAACCGGCGCAAGTTCCTGGCCGGCACAGCGATTGCAGGCGCGGCGGCATTGGGCGGCTCAGCAATTAGCAGATTATTCTCCCCATCGACGATCGCCCAAGCAAATGCCAAAATCGACGGTATTCAGAAGAACAGCTTCTCGACGGCTGAGAAGATCACTCCTTTCAAAGACGTGGCCAATTACAACAACTATTACGAGTTTTCGACGGATAAATACGAGCCTGCCGGGCTTGCGAAAGGCTTTAAGACTCGTCCATGGACCGTCACCATTGATGGTCTCGTAAAAAAGAAGCAAGTGCTGGACGTTGACAGCATCATCAAAATGGCCGCGCCCGAGGAGCGCATTTATCGCCATCGTTGTGTGGAGGGCTGGTCGATTGTCGTGCCGTGGGTGGGGTTTTCCCTGAGTGAACTAATCAAGCGCGCTGAACCTCTGGGCAAGGCGCAATTCGTGGAGTTCACCACACTTTACGCGCCCAATCAGATGCCCGGACAGCGCGTTCCCGTGCTCGATTGGCCATACGTCGAGGGCCTGCGCATGGATGAAGCTATGCACCCGCTCGCGCTGCTTTGCTTCGGTATGTACGGTGAAGTCTTGGCGAATCAGGATGGCGCGCCGCTGCGGATTGTGATTCCGTGGAAGTATGGCTTCAAGAGCGCGAAGGCGATTGTGCGGATCCGTTTTACTGACAAGCAGCCGGTAAATAGCTGGAATAAAGCCGCACCGAACGAGTACGGGTTTTACTCGAACGTGAACCCGAACGTGGATCATCCGCGGTGGAGTCAAGCTAAGGAGCGGCGCCTGGGTGAGTTCTTAAAACGTCCGACGCTCATGTTCAACGGCTACGACCAGGTTGCGAGCCTCTACAGTGGGATGGATCTGAAGAAGAATTTCTGAAAAGCAGTTGTTCCCTCTGTGTGCCTCTGTGTCCTCCGTGGTTGCTTTTACCACAGAGGGCACAGAGGTGCACAGAGTCAAGTTCACAGAATCACGCGTTCATCTCCCACTCGGCGCGTAACCCGCTCCCGATCCAGGTACTCGAGCAATGGGATCGCGTATTTCCGGCTCACTCCCGTCAAGTCTTTGAATCTCGCCACGTTAATCTTGGGAGACTTCGATTTTTCTGCACCAAGTTGTCTTCGCAAGGCCTGCAACGCCTCGCTGTGAAAGACCAGATCGTCCGAAATCTTGATCAGCACTTTATCTCGCAACAGCAGTGTGACCAGTTTTTGCGCCCGCGCCTTGTCAACCTTTAGCCCAGCAAGCACATCATGCAAGGCGGGAACTTTCAGACCCGCCGCCGCAAACGCTTTCTCGATGATCTGTTTCGATTCAGCCTCTTCGTCTTTCATTACCACGCCGCGTCCGGCCAAGCGAACAAACTCTCCAACAATCTCTACCTTTTTCGCATTCGCCAAAGAGTCGAGAGCGTAGCCAAAGACTCCTGGCTCTGCGTCCAGTGCTTCACGAAGAGCTTCCTTGCTCATGCCAGCAACCAGCGGGTTTTGCTGATGGAATTTGGCGAGTTTACTTTCCAGTTCTGATTTCATCGTCTCGATGGCGCTTGAGCCGACTAACAAGTCTCCGATCGAGATGATTGCGCCCTCGGCGATAGAGTTACGCAAATAGTTGTTGATTTGCTCACGGCGCCATCCCGTCTCAGCAACCGCTGCCGTAAGCGGAAGCCCGCGGTCGCCGCGGCGTTCGATCCGCGCTCGCAGGACGGAGGTGGGGTCGCCCGACGCTAAGATCCCGAGGAAGCTGTGCTGAGCGCTCTTGGGAACTCTCCGAAGCGGGGCTGCGTCCAACACTGCTCCCCCGCCGATAGTCACGACCGGAGAAAACTTCCGGATGATGAAACGATCGCCAGGCAGCAGCAGAACAGGGTCACTTAGACGCAGTCGCGCAAAAACGGTCAGCCCCGGCCCGATCTGCTTTTCGTCGTAGAGCGTGACGGTGGCAATCGTTTCGGAAGTGTAGGCATGCAGATGCACCCGTGCGCGGTCCTTAAGCGGCTTTGCCGAGTACAGGAGCGAGAGAGAAACATCGAGTCGATTGGTTGAGTGAAAAGTTGCCGGCGGCGCTAACGCCATGCCGCGCGCAAGTTGTTCGGTTCCGACTCCGGCCAAGTTCAGCGCGGTGCGTTCGCCAGCCGCTGCCTGTTCTGCGCCTTGGCCGTGGACTTGAATGCCTCGCACCCTCGCGCGTTGCCCGCGAGGAAAAATCTGCAGTTCGTCATCTTTACGAATGGTTCCCGAAATCAAAGTTCCTGTGACGACCGTCCCGAAGCCTTTCATGGTAAAGACCCGATCGATCGGAAGACGCGCGAGCGCGCCCGAGTCTTTCGCGTGAACTTCTGCTGCCGCTCTTATCAACTCCTGCTTGAGCTGATCCAGTCCTGCGCCGGTCAACGAACTTACCGGAATGATGGGCGAACGAGACGTATCAAGAAACGATCCCCGCAGGAAATCTTCGACTTCCAGCCGGACCACCTCCAGAGTTTCGGCGTCGACTTGATCGGATTTGGTTAATACGGTGATGCCCTGGCGAACGGAAAGCAGTCGGCAGATGTCGAAGTGCTCGCGCGTCTGTGGCTTGATCGATTCATCTGCCGCAATAACCAGAAGCACCAAGTCAATCCCGCCGATTCCGGCGAGCATATTGCGCACGAAGCGCTCGTGCCCGGGAACGTCGACAAATCCCAGCCTCAGGTTCTCGCCGTTTTGGCCGGGAAGTTCGAGGTGAGCAAATCCAATGTCGATCGTGATGCCGCGGCGCTTTTCTTCTTCAAGCCGGTCGGCATCAATACCGGTCAAAGCCTTGACTAGCGCGGTTTTGCCATGGTCGATGTGCCCGGCGGTGCCAACGATAACCGACTTCATTAGAAAGGACAGTATAGTCGGAAGAACGCGGCTGATGTGGCGTGTGTCAGTTACCGGCCGCTTGCGTCTTTCTCGACGGGACTTCGCGCGCGCCTAAAAACACGTCTTTCAAAGGCCTCTCCGAAGCCTGCCAGAGTTTGATGACTTCGAAAACAATCACTGTCGCGTAGGTGACCGCGATCCAAACACACACGGCCTCGATTGGCAGCCCGGCCCACGCCCCAATAAACAAGCCCATCATTTGTTGCTGCTGGTAACCCCACCAGCCGTAAGGAACGGCCAGGGTCGCCTCCCAAAACAGGCTCACGAGCAGAATAATGAACAGCGTCAGGCTCAAGGCCCGCCAATTGATGACCGGCCGAGCAGAGGGAAAGAAGCTGACCGCCGGGACAATGCCGCCCGCCACGAGAAGAGTGAAATATCCAGGGAAACCCGGACTATGCGAAACGAATTTCTTGTAAGCAATGGCAAGCACGATCAGGGCCAATCCCAACACCAAAGATGTCGGATGAAACTGCAACAGCCGCCGGAGCTTTTTCGCTTCCGCCGGATAGTCAGGCACGTTATACGCGAGCAGCCAGTATTCGTCGAGCCAAACGTAAATCAGCAGCACCGCAATGAACCCGGTTAAGTAAAAGACGTACTCCTCAATGGGCACCGGCCCGCCCAAGGCTGGCGCTGGAATTCGCAGAGTGGCGGCGGGGTTCCGGTAAGTAAAAAAGCGATTGGCAAAGAAGTAGTCCAACGCGCAGCCGGCAATAAACAGGACCGAGATTGTGCGCGAGAAGGCTCGCTTAGGAATTTTTATCCCTTCTTGCGGAACGAACCACCATCCGATCACGATGATCGGAATAATGAACAGCAGCAGGCTCACGGTGTATCCGTACGGCGTAGCGTCGGCAGGTGGAGTCTGTGTAGGCGCCGGGATCCGCACGGTGTGCAGGGCGATCCCTGCCGGCACCGCGACCATCGCAAGCATGGCAACGACGAGTAACGCATTATTCTGCGGATCAGAAGAACTACGCGAGGAAGGTCTGGACATAAGAGGCACCTCCCGGAATTTCCGAAAATTCTGCATCACAGTGCCCTTATACCGCAAGCATTATTACTAGAATTGCGGCTCTCCTCGGATCACCGCACAACTCACTCTTTCCTCCATTTCTGCAAGATGCGACAATAGAACATCCCATGACCTCTTTAGCCACTCCTGCCATCACAGGAGATCTCATCCGCCAACACGGCCTTACGCCCGAAGAATATGAAAAGGTCAAGAAACTGCTCGGCGGACGCGAGCCTACGATTACCGAACTCGGCATCTTCAGCGTGATGTGGAGCGAGCACTGCTCATACAAATCCTCTCGAGTGCATTTGAAGCGCTTGCCCACCCGCAGCCGCCACGTGTTGCAGGGACCGGGAGAAAATGCAGGGATCATCGACATCGGCGATGGCTGGGCCTGCGCATTTAAGATCGAGTCGCACAATCATCCATCGTTCATCGAGCCGTTTCAGGGTGCCGCGACCGGAGTAGGTGGAATTCTGCGCGATATCTTCACCATGGGTGCGCGTCCGGTTGCGGTGATGGACTCTCTGAGATTTGGACCGATCACCACTGATGTGGGGACGGGGCTTCGCCCCGTCCAGCCGGGTCAGAGACCCGGCTCCACACAAACTGAGATTCACAAGAATCATTCCATCCTCGAAGGCGTGGTCAGCGGGATTGCCTCATACGGCAACTGCTTTGGAGTGCCCAATCTAGGTGGCGAGACAAAGTTCGAGTCTTGCTATTCCGGCAATCCGCTGGTAAATGCGTTCGCTCTCGGCCTGGTGCGCAAGGACCAGATTTTCTACGCGCGAGCTTCCGGCGAAGGCAATCCAGTGATTTACGTCGGCGCCAAAACCGGGCGCGATGGAATTCACGGCGCGACCATGGCGAGCGAAGAATTCAGCGAGGCTTCGGAAGCCAAGCGGCCCAACGTGCAGGTTGGCGACCCCTTTCTCGAGAAATTGCTTCTCGAGGCTTGCCTCGAAGCCATGCAAACCGGTGCGATTGTCGGCATTCAAGATATGGGCGCCGCCGGCCTAACTTGCTCCACCTGCGAAATGGGCGCGCGCGGGCACGTTGGAGTCGAGATCGAGATGGACCGCGTGCCGCAGCGAGAAACCGGCATGAGTGCATACGAAATCATGCTGAGCGAGTCGCAGGAACGCATGCTGCTGGTTGCCCAGAAAGGACGAGAGGAGGAAGTGTTCCGCGTCTTCGAAAAATGGGGGCTCGACGCTGTCGAAGTCGGACGCGTGACCAACGACGGCAAAATGCGTGTGATGGAGCATGGGGAAGTTGTGGCCGAGATTCCCAACGAAGCGCTGACGGATGACGCGCCTTTGTATAAGCGTCCCTTGCAGCGCTGGGAACCGCCGGTCCCGCGCGAGATGCCGGAGCATATCAAGCTGAGTGGATCCGGAGACCTCACGGAGCATCTCAAGCAGCTTCTGGCCAGCCCGAATATTTGCAGCAAGCGCTACATTTGGCAGCAGTACGATTCGATGGTGCAGACCAACACAGTCGAAGGCCCCGGCGCAGGCGATGCCGGCGTCATCCGAATCAAAGGCTCGCAGCGTGGCCTGGCCATGGCGCTCGATGGCAACAGCCGCTGGTGCTATCTCGATCCGCGGCTTGGCGCGATGCACGCCGTTGCTGAAGCCGCGCGCAACGTCGCCTGCACAGGCGCAACCCCGGTCGGCGCCACGAACTGCCTGAACTTCGGCAATCCAGAGAAGCCGCACATCATGTGGCAGTTCTCGCAGGTGATTGATGGTATGACCAAAGCTTGCGAAGAACTGGACGTTCCCATCACTGGCGGAAACGTCAGCTTTTATAACGAGACTTTAGGCGAAGAGATCTATCCGACCCCCGTCATCGGCATTGTCGGGATACTCGAAGACGTGCACAAGGCCGTGAGACCGGATTTTCGCGAGCCGGGGCGAAGTATCGTCCTGCTTCGCGCTTCCGAGCAGGGTGATGTTACCGACGCGGAGTCCGAATTTGGATCCTCCGAATATGCAAAGGAAATTCTGGGTGCAGTTTGGGGCTATCCGCCAGAGCTGGAGCTTGAAAGCGAAGCGGCGCTGCAACAAGCTCTTGTTGAATTGGCGCAAGCCGGATTGCTCGATTCGGCGCACGATTGCTCCGAGGGCGGCCTCGCTGTCGCCCTTGCGGAGTGCGGCTTTGCGCACACTGTCGGCTCGAACATACAGTTAGAGTTGCTGGGCCTTCCCGCCGAGTTCGTCCTCTTCGGCGAGGACGCCAGCCGCGTCGTCATCTCCTGCAATCGTGATAATCTGCCGCGAGTCCAACAAGTAGCGATAAAATACAGGCTCACCGCTGACATAATTGGTGAGACAGTTCCGGGCCAGATGGAAGTCAGGCTGGACGGGCGTGTTGTGATTTCAACGACTGTTGCCGACTTGCGCGACGGGTACGAAGGCGCGTTGGAGAAGGCGCTGCAAACGGAGCCGCAGTTCGGCGCTGCAGATGGAGGTTGAACTGTGTTCAATGTCCTCGATGAAGATGTCATCCTGAGCCTGAGCGCAGCGAAGGGGGAAGGATCTATGCATTGCAGTCTGGAAGGAATGCAGAATGCATAGATTCTTCGGCGCAAACAGCGCGCGCCTCAGAATGACAAGTTGCTACAGCTGGGAGCTAGAAGCCAATAGCTAAAGGCTAATGCTACCTTTCGACAAATTTCGTGAAGAGTGTGGGGTGATCGCAATCTATGCGCATCCTGAGGCGGAGAAGCTCGCCTATCTCGGCCTGCACGCCTTGCAGCATCGCGGACAGGAGTCAGCCGGGATTGTCACATCGGATGGCATGACCTTGCATCCCTACAAAGCGATGGGGCTAGTCGCCGACATCTTCACCGAAGAAGTGCTTTCGCAATTGCATGGCACGCTCGCCATTGGACACACCCGGTACTCGACCGCAGGTGACTCGGCGCTGCTAAACGCACAACCCATCCTGGTGCAATCGAATAAGGGCAGAGTGGCGCTGGCGCACAATGGAAATCTGGTAAATGCGCCAGAAATTCGTTCTCGCCTGGAGACGCAGGGCTCGATCTTTCAGACCAACAGCGATACTGAAGTGATCGTTCACCTCATCGCTCTTTCCAAAGAACATACTTTGCCCGAAGCCATGGCCGATGCTCTTCGGCGCGTTGAAGGCGCGTTTTCGCTGGTGATGATCAGCCCAGATCGAATTTTTGCCGCCCGCGATCCGCGTGGCTTCCGCCCACTGGC
>DAIMDJ010000008.1:20543-22620 GCA_036725905.1 Terriglobales bacterium | reverse complement strand
TCCGAAAACTTGTATATGCGGCTTTGCTTTTCCAGATCGTGCCGCTTCAGCAGCTTGGCGCTCATCATTGGCGTCAGGGTCAGCGAGACCACCGCGGAGACAAGTATCGTGACCGCCAGCGTAACCGCAAACTCACGAAACAGCCGCCCGACAATGTCGCCCATGAACAGCAACGGAATCAGCACAGCGATCAGCGAAACCGTCAGTGAAATAATCGTGAAGCCGATCTGCCCTGATCCTTTCAATGCCGCCTGCAGCGGAGAATCTCCTTCTTCCAGAAAGCGCTCGATGTTCTCAATCATCACGATGGCATCATCGACCACAAATCCGGTAGAAATCGTCAGCGCCATAAGCGTGAGATTGTTCAGGCTGTATCCCAAGAGATACATGACGCCGAACGTGCCCACGATCGAAAGCGGCACAGCCACACTTGGAATCACCGTCGCAGAAAGATTTCGGAGGAACAAAAAGATCACCATCACGACCAACGCGACGGTCAACATCAGCTCGAATTGAACATCCTTCACAGACGCCCGGATGGTTTCCGTCCGGTCGGTCAGAATCTTCACTTTTACTGCTGCGGGCAAAGAGGACTGCAACTGCGGCAGCAATGCCTTAATTCGGTCAGCAACGCTGATAATATTCGCCCCTGGCTGCCGTTGAATATTCATGATGACCGCAGGAGTGGTATTCATCCACGCGGCCTGCTTCACGTTTTCCGCGCTATCAACGGCTGTGGCGATGTCAGACAGCCGCACCGGCGCGCCATTCCGGTATGCGATTACAACCTGGTTGTATTGCTTGCTCGATGTGAGCTGATCGTTGGCGCCAATTGTGAATGACTGCCGTGGCCCGTCTAACACGCCTTTTGCCTGATCTACATTGGCCGCTGCCAGCGCCGTGCGAACGTCTTCGAGACTCAAGTCATACGAGGCCAGCGCCGTTGGATTGGCTTGAATCCGTACCGCTGGCTTCTGGCCGCCGCTGATCGAAACCAAACCTACGCCGGGAAGCTGAGAAATCTTCTGCGCCAATGCCGTGTCGGCCAGGTCTTCTACCTTCGAAAGCGGCAACGTATCCGAGGAGAGTGCAAGGGTCAGAATCGGTGCATCCGCCGGATTCACCTTGCTGTAAATCGGAGGATTCGGTAAATCCCGCGGCAGGTAAGTAGTCGCTGCATTAATCGCCGCCTGGACTTGCTGCTCTTCAACATCAATGTTCTGTTCGAGGCCAAATTGCAGAGTAATAAGTGAACTTCCCAACGAGCTTGTCGAACTCATCTGGGTAAGTCCGGGAACCTGGCCAAACTGCCGCTCCAGAGGAGCGGTAACCGATGACGCCATCACATCGGGATCAGCGCCTGGATAAAACGTCACAACCTGAATCGTGGGATAGTCAACTTCGGGAAGCGCCGAAACCGGCAGTTGCCGGTAGGCAACCATGCCGACCAGCAGCAAACCGACCATCAACAATGTTGTCGCTACCGGACGGAGAATAAATATTCGCGAGGGGCTCATGAGGCTCCCGGTGTAGCGCTCTGCGCAGTGCGGTTGGCCGGTGCGCGTGGCTCCACGTGCGAGCCCGCCTGCAGCTTGTCCTGCCCATCTACAACCACTGCGTCACCTGGAGCAATCCCACTCGCAATCGAGCTCACATTATTTTGTGTGAGCGAAACCGCCACTGGGCGCACCTCGACCGTTTTGTCCGGCTTAACCGTAAATACAAACGTGCCCTGCGGCCCGCGCTGCACCGCAACCGCTGGAATCACGGTGCTGTTCTTGTGCACCTCAAGCAACAGCCGGACGTTCACGAATTGGTTTGGCCAGAGAATATTGTCCTTATTGTCGAAAACAGCTTTCAGCCGTCCGGTTCCGGTCGACTGATCAATCTGGTTATCGATCGTCAGCAGCTTGCCGGTTGCCAGCTTGGTCTGATCATCTCGGCTGTAAGCATCAACTTCGAGGGTTCCATTGCGCATGTGCTGGGCAACTGTGGGTAGGCTGTCTTCCGGTAGCGTGAACAGCACTGACACCGGCTGGAGTTGCGTGATCACCAGCATGGGATTCGTATCGGCTGC
>DAIMDJ010000008.1:17153-20443 GCA_036725905.1 Terriglobales bacterium | reverse complement strand
GTTCGCCCTGCTTCACAAACTGCCCCTCCTTGAAATTCACCCGGACGAGCTGGCCGTCGATACGGCTCTTGACACTCACGGTGTTGAAGGCCAGCACCGATCCCAATCCGCTCAGGTACACCGGCACATCGCGTTTCTCGGCAGTGGTAACGCCAACTGGAATCGGCTGTCCAGAGGAGGCAGCTCGCGCCGTCGTCGGCTTAGATGAGCCGCCGTTACAAGCAAAGAACGTCAACAGCAACGCCATTACCGCAAGGAATAACGGCAACCTCATTACGACTCGCGCCGCCCGGCCACCGCCTCCCATTTCTAGACGCACTGTTAGTCTCCCAACGTTTCTGCGATCATTGGTTGCCGGAACTTCCGCCGTCAATGAGGTCTGCACTCAACAAGTCTAACCCTAATTGGACGTGGGACTTGGCACGCAGGTTGCGGCTTTACATTCCTTTACAGATGCGGGACCGAGTTCGCCTGTCCATGCGAGTACAGAGACGACTGTATCTTTCGACACGGAACGCCCAGGCTTGGGACCCCCCGTGCCACAAGCTAGGCCGTTGAGTGGGTTGTGGCCAGCTACACCCGTTTCCTGACTGTTACCGGAAAAGTCGGGATACCGGAACACTGTGTATTCGGTGGTGTTCATCGTCCCCGAAAGAGGTTCGCGCAGGTAGACCTGGATATCTCCAGCGCCACCGCCGGCAAAGACGTTTCCAGAGCACTTCACGCCAGAGAACGCCTGCTGCAATTGAGCTTCAGTGGCATCGGTCACATTCGCCAGCGCCCCCTGGCGGTTGGTGATGAAGATGATTGGAGCGCCGCCAACCGACACCGTGGTTTAAGCAGGGATCGCTTGCCCACTGAAGGCATCGGTTCCAGTGAGGTTGAAGTCTATGACGTGGGCCGTGCAAGAAACCCACCCCAAGCAATTGGGGAATCTAGGTCGGGAGCGGCTGCTGCTTCTGCCAATCTGCTTCGCTCAGCACTGTAATTGGCGCGAGCTTCTTCTTCTTCAGGCCCGAATTAATCGAAGGTAGCTCCTTGTCACTCAGTTTGCGGAAGTCGGTAATCACGTCTTCCAGTTCGCGGCCTAGGTCATTCGTGCGTCTCACCTGATATTCGGTGGGTCGTCCTTCGTAGTTGTTTACATTTCCATACAGTTTTCCGAGCAGTTCGCGGATACGCTCTTCGCCAGTGATCATGCCGCCTTCTTTGGTAGCCACGATCTTGGTTCGCAGCTTGTCGGAGTCGTCTGCTAGCTGTTGCAGCCGAGCGCGGAGAGCATCTTTGGCCGGCAATTTGGCGGCGCGTGCCGTGGCTGCGTCGCGGAGCGATTCTATTGCGCTGCTGGCATAGCTCATGTGATCGAGCAGCTTATAAAGCTTCATTGCCAAGTCGAACTGTGCCTTGCGATCCTCAAGTGTGAATTTGGCGCGGGGATCAAGCACTAGCTTCAACGGCGCGGTATAAACCTGGTCACCTTTAGTCATTTTCACCGCATACGTGCCGGGCAGCACTCGCGGGCCAATCGAAGCTTCAAAAAGCGCCGTAGCCGCAGGAGGAACCGTTGGGGCCTTCAGCCGCATAGACCACGCGGCACGATTCAAGCCACGGTGCTTGCTGCCTGCAATCGTATCTAGCAACTTGCCTTCCTGATCGAAAATTTCAATTTTCAGATCGCCGAATATATGTCGGCGCTTCTGGTAATAGGTGATGAAAGCATCCGTCGGGCGGCTGGGCCCGGTGAAGCTCTCATCTCCTTCAACCCATCCCCCGTTGGCGTTGAAGTATTGAATGGCCGGCGGTCCTTCGAGCACGGCTGCCTCTTTTTCCATCAACTCGGGCTTCAGCTTGCGAAGAGAAGAAATGTCATCAATGATCCAGATGCCGCGCCCGTGTGTAGCCAGTACCAGGTCGGACTCGCGCGGATGAACGGCGATGTCGCGGACTGCCACAGCCGGGAAATCGCTGCCCTTGTACTGCGCCCAACGCTGGCCAGCGTCGGTTGAGATCCACAGGCCGAATTCGGTTCCCAAAAAGAGCAAATTGGGATCAACTGTGTCTTCTTTGATCACGTGCGCATAGCCGCGGACGCCACTTTGCTGGACCGGCAATGCGGTCCAGGTTTTGCCATAGTCCGTAGTCTTATAGAGGTATGGCTTCGTATCGCCAAAGATGTGGCGATCAAAAGTTGCGTACGCCGTGCCCTCGTCGAAGCGGCTCGCCTCAATCGTGGAAACCCAGGAAAACTTGGGAAGCTCAGGCACATTGCCTACGACATTCGCCCACGTTTTGGCGCCATCGCGAGTGATTTGGAGATTGCCGTCATCGGTCCCCACCCAGATGATCTGGCCATTCTTCGGTGATTCCGAGATGGAATAAATCGACGTGTGCATCTCGGCCGCAGAGTTGTCGATGGTTACGCCACCGGATTCTTCCTGTTTCTGTTTCTCGGGATCATTCGTGCTCAAATCAGGAGAGATGCGCTCCCAAGACTGACCGTGGTCGCGCGAACGGAAGAGGAACTGAGCCCCAATGTAAATCGTGCCCTTTTCATTCGGGCTCATGTGAATCGGCGTATTCCAATTGAAGTGGAGCTTCTTCTCGCCGTATTCGGGAAGCGGCTGGATGGAGCGTCCTTCGTGGGTGAAGCGATTCACTCTGCCAATTTCGCCGCCTTGCGCTTCGGCATAGATGTAAGCGGCATCGGCGGTATCGGGAAACATCCAGAAACCGTCGCCGCCAAACATGTTTTCCCAACGGGAGTAGCTCACGCCGCCCGGATAAGAGGAATCTCCCACCCAGGAACTGTTGTCCTGCAAGCCGCCGTAAACATGATACGGATCATCATTGTCCACGCTGACGTGGTAGAACTGCGAAACCGGCAAATTGATTTGGTGTTTCCAGCGTGTGCCGCCGTCTTCGCTGCGCCAAAGACCGCCGTCATCGCCTGCATAGACAATGTTTGGGTTGCTGGGATCGATCCAGACGTCGTGAAAGTCACCGTGAGCGGCCTGCGAAACTGCGCTGAAACTGCGCCCGCCGTTTACGCTAAGCAATAAGAAGAGATCCGGCTTGAAGACTTTATTCTCGTCTTTGGGATCGACGGTCAAATTGCCAAAATAAAAAGGACGCCAGATCACGAAGCGGCTGGCATCTTCTCGGTTCCAGGTTTTGCCGCCATCATCGGAGCGAAATAGCGCGCTTTTTTTCGATTCGATGTTGGCGTACACCACGTTTGGCTTCGAAGGCGCTACTGCGACAGCAACTCGTCCCCAGGGCTTTTCCGGCAG
>DAIMDJ010000008.1:3396-17053 GCA_036725905.1 Terriglobales bacterium | reverse complement strand
TTGGCTTCGAAGGCGCTACTGCGACAGCAACTCGTCCCCAGGGCTTTTCCGGCAGACCCTTGCTGTTGGTGTCGTTCAGGTCGGTCCAGTGTTCGCCGCCGTCGGTGGAAACATATAATCCGCTGCCTGGCCCACCGGAGCGAAACGTCCAGCCCTGCCTGCGGAAATCCCAAAGAGAAGCGAAGATTGTCCTTGGCGCAAGCGGGCTCATGGCGATCAGACCACAGCCGGTCGAGCCATTCGGGCCTGCTAGAACTTTCCTCCACGTCTTGCCGCCGTCGGAGGTTTTGTAAACGCCTCGTTCATCGTTATCGTCCCAGAGATGCCCAGTCGCGCACGCGTAAACACTATTGCCGTCTTTGGGATCGATCAGAATCTTTGCGATGTGCTCGGAATCTTTTAAGCCGACGTTCGTCCAGTTCTCGCCGCCGTCGGTTGACTTGTAAATGCCATCACCAACGGAAACACTGTTGCGCAGCCAAGACTCGCCGGTTCCCACCCAAACGATCTCAGGATTCGAAGGGTCAATCGCCACCGCGCCGATCGACTGTACATCCTGGCGATCAAAAACCGGCTTGAAAGTTGTGCCGCCGTTCACCGATTTCCAAACGCCTCCGCTGGCCGAGCCCACAAACATCGTGAGCCGCCCGTTCCGTACCACCGCGTCTAGAGCCGCGATGCGCCCACTCATCGTCGCCGAACCGATGTTGCGGGCGGGAAGACCCGAGACGGTGGCAGCATCAAACTTCAGCGGCTGTTGCGCAAAAACTGAAGAGACCAGAAAAACGATAAACAGAGAGGTTAGAACGGCGCGAGTACAGCGAGCGGAAGCTGTCATCTAGACCCTCATTGGACTGTGAATTTGTTGATGCGAGACCGATTGCAGGCTGGCCGCGCCTCGCATGCTCAATTCTTGGCCGTTTCCTGTTTCTTGGGTGCTTCTTTCAGCGAGGCCGGTAAAGCAAAATCAGAATTCTCTAGCGAAACATTTACTTCGATTGTCTTGTACGTCACGTTCTGCCATGAACTGGGATCGTTCTTGGGTCCCCCTGCGACCGAGAACGGAAACATCACGCCACCCACAGGCTTATAGGATCCCAGATCGGTGACGTTCTCCCGCACCGAGCCGCGGATAAACTCCTGGACTTCCTTCCGGATTTCGAGATAAGTGTCGGGGTCGAGATAGTAATAAATAATGTCGCCATTTTTCAGGATGACTTTCAGGCGCAACGCATCGTCGCCATCGACGGTATCGTGCCCCAGGAATTCGACGCGGTTGCCTTTTTCTTTGTAGTCAACCAACGGGCCGTCGAAATCGGCATCGATCAAAAGATCGCGCATGTCGTCTTCGCCCATAAGCTGGGGGTCTTTACGGCCGCCGAACGGCCGGATTTGCCAACCCAAAGAGCCGTCATAAGCTTGCACCTGGGTCATGCCCTGCAGCGTAAAGGTCTCACGCACCAGGCTGGGGCGCATGTTCTCCTGCCCTATGAGGCCGGTGAATCCGCCAGCGGCATCCAGCTTGCCTGTCATGCGAACCGTTTTAATGGCTTTGATTTTGTCCATCCCGCCCTTGGCTTGGATATTCTTGGCTATCAGTTCGTCGGCAGTCTGGGAAAAAGCGAAGCTGCTGAAAAGTAATAGAAAGACAACCAGCCTCTGAGGCATGCAATGTCCTCCTCTTAGGACGCAGGCAGAACTTTACAGTGCTTTGACGTATCTGTGAAGCTTTTGACAACAAACGGCAGCGAATTTATAAGGGTCCTAGATACCGCACGCGATCCGAAAGCCGTAGTCCGCATATTGGAACTCCGGAGGAATGCTGGAACGCGCAGCGCAACGCGCCACTTTGATGTGGTGCCGCCAGGAGCCTCCGCGAGAGGCGCGGCGAGTGCCTGATTCAGGTCCACCTGGATTTCGTTCTGGCGAGATTGCGTAGTAATCCGCTTCATACCAATCACTGCACCATTCGTGTACATTTTCACAGACGTCATAAAGACCGAATCCATTCGGCGCGTAGCGGGCAACCGGCTCAGAGCCAGTTTGCCATCGTTTTTCATAATCAGGCAATGAATGCGGCGGGGCATCGCCCCAAGGGAAAAGTCTGTTCTCAGTTCCGCTGCGAGCGGCGCGTTCCCATTCCGCCTCGGTGGGCAACCGAAAGTGCTTGCCAGTGGCTGCACTAAGCCATTCGCAATACTGCTTCGCTTCAAACCAGGAAACCGCTACCACAGGCTGATCGGGATGATTAAAGTTAGGATCGCTCCAGTGCGGCGGTGGAGCGGCTCCCGCCGCATGCAAAAAGCGTGCATACTCCGCGTTCGTTACTTGGCACGCGGCCAACAGAAAGGCATCAATCCATACGCGATGAACCGGGCGCTCGTTATCCTGCCCGGAGTCGGAGCCCATCCAGAACCAGCCCTCGGGCACGCGAACCATGCGGGGCTCGGGAGCAGCAGATGCGCGAGGTATAAAAGCTGGGATTGACATTCGACCGGCAATCTCAAGAATACCGCATTACTAAAGTTCAAATGCCCGAGAATCCTTCTGGCCACTAGCTCTTTGACTCTGCTAGAAGCATTCTTGTATAGCCGCATTCGTCATAGGAGGTTCGGTGATGTACAGAAAAGCGTTGGGACTGCTGCTTACAATTTTCTTGACTGCAGGAGCTAGTGTCTGGGCATCTGACAATCAAGTTTTAGCCGAGTTGCGCTTTATGGCTCATAACGGCGCCGAAAAAAAAGCCGGAGTTTGGGTCGATGGACAGTATGTAGGCTTTGTGAAAGAGCTGAACGGGGATAAAAAAATGTTGCTGCTCCCCGGCAAGCACGAAATTGTCGTTCGGCAAGCGTGGTATCAGGATTATGTTGAGCAGGCGCTGCTAGAACCCGGCGAAATTCATACGATCAAGCTGGCGATGGCTAAGGAGTCTCACGTCGCCACGGCGGGTGCGACCTCTGAACTAAAAATTGATGCCACTCCTCCGCGGGCGGCGGTATTTGTAGATGAGCAGTTTGCCGGGCACGTCGATGAGTTTGACGGAGTTGGGAAAGCAATGCTCCTCACACCGGGAAAGCACCGAGTGCGGGTTGCCTTGCCGGGCTATTTACCGTTTGAGACAGTAGTGGATTTGCGCCCGCATCAAAAGCTCAAGATTCAGACCGAACTTGAGAAAGGGAGTATCGCGGAAGCCGGCTCGCTGGTCAGCAGAGATTAGGAAGGAGCATTTTCCGGTCTCGTGAATACGCAGGTTGCGGGAGCGAGACGCTCCCGCAGTTCCTTCGCCTTCCCCTTCTACTGCGCTCGGGGCTTCGGCAAAACAGAGCAAGTTCACTGGCCTTACATACCTACCTTGCCCATGCAAGTTCGCCGCGCAATTTGTGGGTTGCGCGGAACAGCGTGTTCTTGATTGTGCCCTCGGTCGTGTTCAATATTCCCGCGACCGTCCGCAGGCGCATGCCATGGTAGTGCTTGAGCTCGAACACCATGCGCTCGCGCGGAGAGAGTTGTCTTAATGCCCGAACGATGGATTCGCGCAGTTCGCGCCCTTGCAGGCTGCGCTCCGGACTAAACGCCGGACGGTGATCGGGCATGCGGTCCAGAACTGCTTCTTCCTCGCCGTCAGGAGACATGGCGGTCGTGAGATCGCGTCCACGGGAATGCTTTTTCCGCAGATGGTCGAGGCAGAGATTGGTCACGATCCGGTAGATCCAAGTATAGAACGAGCATTCGAACCGGAACCGCGCCAGATTGATGTAGGCACGCAGGAATGCTTCCTGATAAATATCCTGGCCGTCTTCCTGCGATCCGGTGAGATGAACCGCGAGTCGCAAAACTGAGCGATCGTACAACCGCACCAGTTCCTCGAATGCAGCCGTGTCGCCCTGTTGCGCCCGGCGGATAAGCATGGAATCATCCACCCGTCTCGAGCCCACCGTGCCGGCCGCCTGACTTTTGGGTGCACAACTCACGCTGTTGTTCGTATACGCTGACATGCGAGATGTGCTGCTCTCCAACACGATGATCCGTCCCGCCATGCGATTACTGACTTGCCCGATGCGCCACAATCAAGGAAATGTCATCCTCGCGTCTCTGGCTTCCGGTGAAATCCTCGACTGCGGCCAGAACAGAAAACAACGTGGAACTCGCAGCAGAACCGGAGGAATTTCGCGCCGTAGTCAACAGCCCGTCTGAACCGAATTCGTCACCGACCGAGTTGCGGCACTCCAAAGCTCCATCCGAATAACCAACCAGCGTGTCGCCCGGCAACATCGCCGTCTTGCCATTCGTGAATGAAGCCGACGAGAGCACGCCCAAGATTGGTCCACCTTCAGAAAGGGATTCCACGAGCCCTTCGCCACGCATCAAGAAGGCCGGTGGATGTCCAGCATTGCAATATGTGATCTCGCCTGTGGCCGTATCCAGCCGGACCAGAAGCAAAGTACTCAAAGGGATCTCCAGGTTCGTGCGCAGAAGATCATGATTAATGGCAATGAGCGTGGACGCAGGATCGCCACAAGTCGCGAACTGCAACTGGATCGCGGTGACCAGATGCGAAAACCACATCGCGGCAGACAGACCTTTGCCGGCGATGTCTCCAATCGCGAATACCAGGTCATCTTCAAAGTCAAAGATACTTATGAAGTCGCCGGAAAGATGGCGCACCGGGAAAATCTCGCTGGCGATCTCAAATGAACCCCGGCGAAGATGGCGAGGACCACACAGCTTTCGTTGCGCGTGAGCGGCTTCAAACAGGGTTCGATGAAGATCGTCATTTTCGCGGCGGAGGGCTGCAAGCTGATCTTCAAGCACGTTATTGCGGCGAACCACTTCCGCAGAACCGCCTGCCGGTCCCAAGCGCCGACTAGGGATGGCCCGTGTCCAATTTCCATCCTGGTGCGTGCTGCGAATTGGTGAGGCGGAGCTCAACTTTATCTCCCGGGAAAATTGTTATCAGCCGACGAACTTGTATCCCGTTCCGTGTACCGTGAGAATGAAGCGAGGCTCGTCCGGCTTCGGTTCAACTTTTTGTCGTAGGCGGACAATGTGCGCGTCCACTGTGCGAGTGGTCGGAAAGCGATCGTAGCCCCAGACTTCCTCAAGCAGGCGATCGCGGCTTAAAGTCTCGCCGCGATGGCACAGGAAATACTTCAGCAGATCAAATTCTTTCGATGAAAAATCCAGTTCCTTGCCCTGGCGTGAGATCCGGCAGCTGCGCAAATCCACTTCCACATCGCCGAATGAATAGCGCTCCTGCTCTTTGGGAACCGGCCGCGCCCGGCGCATGACTGCTTTTACCCGGGCCAGCAGTTCACGAATAGAAAACGGTTTCGTCACGTAATCATCGGCGCCGAGTTCCAGCCCCACCACCTTGTCCACTTCCTGGCCGCGAGCGGTGAGCATGATTATGGGAAGCGATGGGCGCTTGCTCTTGAGCTGCTTACACACGTCCAAGCCGCTCATGCGGGGCATCATTACGTCAAGGATGACAAGGTCGGGAGCTTCTTTGAGCGCGCGTTCCAGGCCCGCCACCCCATCCGGTGCGGTGATGACGTCGTAGCCTTCAAACTCGAAGTTATCGCGCAAACCGGCGACCATGGCCGGTTCGTCTTCGACAATCAGGATTCTGGCCATCGGGCGCTCTCCAGATTTTGTTTTCGCCGGAACTGCAACCTGAGTGGGAGCCATTGCCAACGCCTCCGCCTACGTTATTAAGCTGTGGCTGCTGTGCTTCTGTTCTCTGCCGGGTTCATGGGTAAAGTGATGGTGAATTTGCTGCCCTGCCCGGGAGAGCTGTCTACGAGCACGTCACCGCCATGCGCCTGCGCGATGTGGCGTACGAGGGAAAGTCCCAGGCCACTTCCTTTTGTGTTGTGCACCAGCGGATCGCCTACCCGATAAAACTTCTCGAAAATCTTGCTCTGCTCTTGATGCGGAATACCGATTCCGTGGTCCACGACTTCCAGTTTTAGCGAGCCATTGTCCCGATAAAGATTCACGCCAATAAATTTGCGGTCCTGCGAGTATTTGAGGGCATTGTTGACCAGATTCACCAGCGATCGCGCCATGGCCTCGCGATCTACGCGCACCGGCGGCACTTCATCGATCTTCTCTTCGTACGTAAACCCGTGCTGCTCGATCTGATAGCGGTAGGAGTCAAGCGTGTTGCGTACCAGTTCGCGCAAATCGGTCTCGCGGAAGTCGTACTCTTTGCGGCCGGCCTCGATGCGCGAGAAATCGAGAATATTGTTGATGAGCGCAGTTAACCGCTCACTTTCCTTACGGATGATGCAGTAGTACTCCTGATATTTTTCCGGACTGGTCAGGCGCCCCATCTCCAGAGTTTCGGCGTAGAGGCGAATGAGCGAGAGCGGGGTGCGCAATTCATGCGAAACGTTCGAGACAAAGTCAGACTTCAGCCGCGCCAGCGCCATCTCCTTGGAGACGTTGCGATAGGTAAGAGCGATCCCGCAGGCGAGAACTAGAGAAAGCCCGGCGAGAGTCAAGAAGCTGCTGCGGAAAAAATGTTGGCCAATGGCCGCCAGAGTGGTTCCCCGCAACTTGATGCCAAGGGCGAGGCCCGGAAATACTGCTTCCATGTTGCGCTCGACCTCGGGTGTGCCTCCATCCCAGCCATCGCAAGCGGCGAGAGGACTGGATTCACTCTTCCCATGCACCATTATCACGGTATTCTTGTCGGTCTGTGCCTCGGCGACATTGCGGCTCATCACTTCATTGAGCATCTGCGGGAAGAATTGGTCGCGCAGATAATCGCCGTCGAAAGCAATTCCTGCAAGAGCTTTCGTTCCAGTTTTTTCGTCTATCGTCGGGAAGATCGCAATAGTTTGATAAACGCGTTTATCGCCGCGCGGCGACCAAGTGCCGTCGAAGTAATACGGTGTACCCTTCTTCTGCAGCTTGGTCAATTTCTCTGTCATGTCGGAGAAATCGACCTTGAACCATCCAGCGAACATAGTAGACAGATACTCGGCCTCCTGGTGAAAGCCTGAATCTTGGAGACGGTAAGGCTGGGAGCGAAAAACGATTCCTCCCTCAGGAGTGTAGAGGAATACATGCGCAACATAAGGGTGGCCAGCCAAAATCCTATCCAGATTGCCGCTACAGGCATTACCGGGTGCCGGGAAATCCTTGCGAACGTCGTCCATCAGTTCGTAAGCTTTGTGGTTAAGCCGCTTCTCGGAAATCGCCAGCGCCTCACCGAACTCGCGCTGGAATAGGGCTTCGACGCCACGATCGCGCTGGATATGCTTCAGATGCGTAGCGCTGAGGATTACGAGAACCGCCGCAGGCAACACTATGGCGAGCTCCATGATAAGTATCAGCCGGGTTCGCTCGTTCCAGAGCCGTTTTGCCTTCATCCCAGTCTCCTGATCCGGGCGTCGCCTGAATCGCATTCCAGATCAGCCCGGCAGCAAACATACTTGACCGAGACAGGGCAGGTGTCAAACAGGGGTAAAAAGACGTAAAAAATTGTGAACTGGTTGATAAGGGGGGCACATCAGGGCGGGTGCTGAGGCGGCTCAGGGCAGCCTGAAATCTACAGTCACGTAGGTCTGGGCCTCGACAGGCCGCCCATTCAGAATGTAAGGCTGATAGCGCCACTGCTTGACGGCATTGTAAGCAGCCCGGCCGAGAAAAAGCGATCCGCGTACCAGTTTCAGATCGCGAATGCTGCCATCCCGCCCGATGCAGGCCTGCAAAATCACTGACCCTTGCAGACCGGCGCGGATGGCCTGCTCCGGATAGCTCGGCTGGATTTTTTGTAGCAGCAACTTTTGCGCAAGCTCTTCCGAAAGACTTACCGGCTCGAGGGAAGCAAGAAATGACGGCCCGGAGTGCGTCATTATGTTGTGCAGACCGGGGCCGATCCTCTTCAAGCTGTCTGGGATCTCAACCGATGCGGTGATCGCGGTATTTTTCTGCGCTGATTCAGCGGCTTGATCCGTTTTCGCATTGGCCGTGACCGGCTTCGCTGTGGGCCTGACGACTGGAGACGCATGAATCCGGAAGCGGGAACGAACCGCGGGTGGAATGAAGAAGCTGTCATTATCATTCGGAGCGGGCTTCGGGGGTAGATCCGCAGTTTCCGTACCGTGCAGCCATACCGCGGTTCGCTGGAATGCTTGGCCGCAGATCTTGGCAACCCCACGCGATTCACTGCGTAGCGGCTCACTGAAGACGTAACCCACGGAGAGAAATACCGTTGCTACGGCCGCCATCTGAAGAAATCTGCCGTGGTGTTTTCGATGACGGCTTTGGATACTTCGGTGCTCCGTCTGAGCAGTATGCCTGCCGAAACTTGCGCCATCATTCCGGGAAAAGCTGTTCTCAAAGGCAAACGCCGGGACGACAGGCAGAATGTCGGAACTGCGGTGGGTCGAGGAGGGCTCGGGCGTATGGGCTCTAGGCCATTCTGCAAGCATCTTTTCCGTTTCGGCGGGCCTAGAAATAATGGTGCTGCCGGCCGGTGCCGTGAAGCCGAGCTTAGGCAGCCACGTTCGCATGTGAGTCAGAAATTTTTCGCAGCTAAGCAGCGCGCGCTTGGCCTGATCCGGTATCAGTGGCTTGTTCAGCACCAAATCTGCGCCGGCTTTCCTGGCAGTTGCGGCTGAATCCAGATTCGCAATCGCAACCGTGAAAGCAGATTGATTCAACTTCAGCTCGTGGGAGGTCCTCAGCAGGAAATTGGCTTCCAGACCTTCGCCCCAGTCGCACGCGATAACGTCAAAGCGCCGGGTGGTGAGCTTTTCGATCGCTCCAAAAATTTCAGGGCAGTGTTCTACATCGAAGTCAAGCTCAATAAGAACTTGGTTCAATCGGCGCGCGGTCTCCTGGTCGGAGGAGAACACTAGAGACACTAGCGACATAGTACTAAGGCTAGTGGCGGCGCATGGCTGCAGCAAGTTACGAAACGCCGCAAAGGGCCACAGCGTTGGTCCACGTAACCGCCCTGCAGATTACCTGTCCCGCCGGACATGTTCTACTCCCGCGAGTGATCAGCCAGATAAGCTCCCGTTACATACCCCACGGTCGCTCCGACCAGAACATCGGAAGGAAAGTGCTTCTTGCCGGCGAGGCGCCCCAGGCTCACGCCGGTCGCCAACGCATATGCGCCCCACTTGACCCAAGGATTATGCGGATAACGATGCGAAAGTACGCTGGCGAAGGCGAAGCTGGCGGCGGCGTGCCCAGAAGGAAATGACTTGCCGCCTTCCCAGAACTCGCCCCGGCTGTTGTGCAGGTAAGGATATTGCCTATTCATCCCGGCTTTGAGGAGAGCCGCGATTCCATTTGCAGCACCAATAGCCTCGAGCGCCGTGAAACCGGTGCTGGTAGCATGTTGCGAGCGGTGACCAGCGCAGCCGATTCCATACAGAAGCCCGGATGTGCCCAACTCGATTCCAAGGCCAATGTTCGTCCAGCGTGCGGCCAGATGCTGAAAGGGTAACGATTGAATGCGGTTGCTGGCAGGAACGTCCACCCTCGCGATGAGGATTCCCGTAGCCGCAGCAATGGGCAGTTCCCATTTCAGGTTACGTGGCCGAATCGCGTTTCGAGGTGCTTCTGCTACGCCGTGTCCAAATTGAACCGCGTCGTGGGGTATTTGCGCCATCTGCGACCAGCAGCCAGCATCTGGGGATGAGGATTGCGCCCGCGTTTCCGAAACCGTGCAGATGACGAGCACGACAAGCAGCAACGGATTTCCACTTCTGGGAATCCCCATAGAGCTTTGCTCTCCCGTGCGTTGCCCTGTTCGCTTTCTCTGATGCAGGTTCACGCAGCCGTGTGCATCCACCAAATCTTATCGACTTTCAGGAAACGAGCCCGACCGTAAACGAGTCGAAAGCTAAGAGGATTTTCAAACCGGAGCGTGGGCGCCCGGTCTTTTGCAGACCAGTG
The DNA here is from genome assembly GCA_036725905.1 of Terriglobales bacterium. Lineage (GTDB taxonomy): Bacteria > Acidobacteriota > Terriglobia > Terriglobales > Acidobacteriaceae > QIAB01. The sequence continues at coordinate 7,132 of DAIMDJ010000008.1, read as the reverse complement.
CAGTCGCGAATAATAAAGTGCGGATTTTCATGGGCGACAGAGTACAACAAAGTCAATGAGCTGCGCATCGTTAGGGAAGGCGTGAGTAATGCCAGCATTCCTCTTCTTCATGCGAAGACATGGGATATCCCTAACGCTGTTGCTTTTTCTCACCTTTAGCGCCCTAGCCCAGACCGGCCTCACTCTTCTCATTACGGTCATCGATGAAAACGGGGTAGCAGTGCCGGCAGCGCGTGTGCTGATAAGCTCCCCTCAGCTTCCTGGCTTGCGATGCGAGACTGACTTTGCCGGCCGCTGCCGATTCCTGAACTTTCCCGCGGGCACCTACCGGATCCACGTGGAGAAGCAGGATTACTACTCGCTCACTTTGTCTTCGATGCAGTTCCCAGCCACTGCTAACCTGGAAATGACGCTTTCTCATCAGCAGGAGGTGCGCGAAGTAGTGAACGTGGTGGAATCGCCCCCCGCCATCGATCCGGCGCAGATATCCTCCGTCGAAAAGCTCAGCGGCCTGGACATCGTCAATATTCCTTATCCGGACACCCGTGATTACCGCAAGGTGCTGAACTTTATTCCGGGAGTCGTGAACGATATCAGCGGCCAGCCCCACATAGCAGGTTCGGAAACCTATCAGACGCTTGCTTTGCTAGACGGCTTCAACGTCAGCCAGCCTGCTAACGGCCAGTTGTCAGCGCGGATCAGCACTGACGCGTTTCGTTCGATTGATGTCGAAACCACGCGCATTCCAGCGGAGTACGGTAAGGGATCGGCAGGCGTGCTCGCGCTGAATACCGGCATCGGGAACGATCGCTATCGCTTCATCGCAAGCAACTTCACGCCATCCTTTCAGACTAAAAAAGGGTTCGCGCTCGACAGTATTGGTCCACGCATTACATTTTCCGGCCCTGTCCGCAAAGGAAAGATGTGGTTCTTCGATGCAATCGACGGCGAGTATGACAACAATTTGGTCGTGAGCCGTCTGTTGCCCAAGGGCGCGGAAACCGATACCGTGTGGCGAGTCAGCAATCTCGCGAAAGCTCAAACCAACCTCACTTCGCGCAACATCCTCACGACAAGCATTCTGGTTAACCATCTCAACGATCCGCACGCAGGCTTGTCACCCCAGAATCCTATTCCCGCACCGCCCTCGGACATTGAATCTGTTTACGTTGCGAGCGTCAAAGACCAACACTATTTTTCCGCTGGCGAGCTGCTGGAAGGCGGAGTGGGATTCGATCAATACAATTTGGCGCTCACGCCGCTGGGAACGCTTCCTTATGTTCTCTCGCCACAAATGGCAGAAGGCAACTACTATCTTTCCTCGCATACTCTCGCCCGGCGCTGGCAAGTCCTGAGCAATTTGTACTTGCCGCCACATCCGTGGCACGGCCGTCATGAGTTAAAGATTGGAGTGGATTTCGACTGGCTGTCTTACACGGCTGAGTTCACGCGACGGCCGATTTCCTACTGGCGCCAGATCCCTCCCCCGCCAATGCCCTGCCCACTCGACACTACCGGAACGCCTGTTGTGCCCTCGCACTGCTCGCGCTATTCAACATTTGCGGGTGGCGCTCTTTCGAAAATCTACAACCTCGAAAGCAGCGCGTATGCCCAGGACCGTTGGCTCATTAGCAACCGTTTGCTGATTGAGCCCGGACTGCGTTTCGATTGGGATCAGATCGTCCGTGACGTGCTGGTCTCGCCTCGATTGGCTGGGACTTACGTGTTTGACAACGAAGGCAACACAAAGGTCTCCGCAGGAATTGGAATCGTCTACGATGCGACTCCGCTGTTTTTGATCGCCCGTCCGTTTGCCGGCCAGCGAACAGACTACTTCTTCAACTCGATCGGCAAACCCACGGATGTGAACGGTGCACCTACGTCTGCCCCTACGCCACTGCTCACTACGTTTTTCGTTAACCGAGGCACACTTCAGGCGCCGCGCTATGTGAACTGGAGTCTCGCTCTCGAAAAAAAACTCCCCCGGGCGATTTACCTGAAAGCGGAATTTCTCAAACGCGACGGAGCCCACGGCTTCGTCTACAACCCCCCATCCGGCGCGCCTGCAGGCCGGTTCCTGCTGCAGAACACGCGAAACGACCGGTATCGCTCGTTTCACCTTGAATTGCGGCACAGCTTTCGCGAAAGTTATATGGTCATGGGTTCCTACACGCGCTCGCAATTGCGCTCCAACCAGGTGCTCGATTTCAATGTGGACAATCCGTTATTGAGCTCGCAAGCCCCCGGCCCTTATCCCTGGGACGTTCCCAACCGCGTGCTCTCCTGGGGATTGCTGCCCTTTTTTAAACTGCCAATCCTTCATAAAGTGGACCTTGCGTATTCCGTGGAAGCTCGCAGCGGCTTCGCATTCAGTGTCATCAATTCACAGCAGCACCTTGTGGAAGCACCTGGATCCCGGCGTTTCCCCGCGTACTTTTCGTTGAACACGCATCTGGAGAAGCGCTTCCGGTTCCTGGGAGCGTATTGGGCGGTGCGCGGCGGATTCAACAACATCACAGGCCACGGAAATGCCGCATTCGTGAATAACAACATCGACTCTCCGCAACGTTTCACCTTCGCCGATTCCGGCGGACGCGCGTTTACCACTCGCATCCGTTTTCTGGGGAGAAGGTAGCGCCGGGGCTCTCACTCAATTCCAGAACGCAACGTGCATCCGTTCTACCGCTGCCGACATCTCTAAAGTGTTTGGAGGATAATTATGGCTCATCAACTACCCCCGTTGCCGTACGACTATTCCGCTCTCGAACCCTATATTGACACCCAAACCATGAAGCTGCATCACGATATGCATCATGGCACTTACGTAAAGAACTTGAATGCCGCCTTGGAAAAATACCCCAAGCTGCAATCACAAGCCGCCGAAGACTTGCTGCGTGATCTGAATGCCGTGCCCGAGGACATTCGTACCACGGTCCGCAACAACGGCGGCGGCCACGTAAACCACACCATGTTCTGGAAAATTATGAAGCCGAAAGGTGGCGGAGAGCCCAGCGGCCACATCGCCGAAGTGTTCAAGAAGACTTTCGGCAACTTCAAAGATTTTCAAACGAAATTCAATGATGCCGGCGCCAAGCAATTCGGTAGTGGCTGGGTGTGGCTCGCAGGCAAGCCGGATGGCAGTGTGCAGATCATTACAACTCCCAACCAGGACAATCCAATTTCGCAGGGGCTGTTCCCAATCATGGGCAACGACGTCTGGGAGCACGCCTATTATCTAAAATATAACAACCGCCGGCCCGAGTATTTGCAGGCGTGGTGGAACGTCGTGAACTGGGAAGAAATCAACAAGCGTTACGAATCTCTGAAATCAGGACACCTCGAGCCCGCACTGGCCAGCCGGTAACTTCCGGCGACTACCACAGAAGTCACCGAGGATCACAGAAAGCTCACATGCTTCCTCGGTGGCATCTGCGGTTAAAAACTCTCAATGTCTCAAAACCCTGATGTGATCATCTTGGGTGCAGGCGCGGCCGGACTCTCCGCTGCGATCGAGTTAACGCGCGCAGGGCTCGCAGTCAGCGTTATCGAGGCACGTAATCGCATCGGTGGACGCATTTTCACGCTGCGCGATCCGGTCTGTGACGCGCCGATCGAACTAGGCGCCGAGTTCATCCACGGCAAACCACCTGAAATTTGGGACCTGCTTCGCCGCAACCACCTGGACGCCACAGAAGTAGATGGCGACGTCTGGTGCCTTCGCGAAGACAAGCTCAGC
>DAIMDJ010000008.1:0-3296 GCA_036725905.1 Terriglobales bacterium | reverse complement strand
GTTTCCTGCCAACTCGATACGGTTGCGACCGCGATCCGGTGGCAGCCGGGAAATGTTGAACTTTCAGCTTGCAACCAAGCGGGCACAATCACGATGACGGCTCCACGATTGCTAATCACTCTACCGCTTTCGATATTGCAAGCGTCTCCCGAAGAACCCGGTGCCGTGCGCTTCGTTCCGGATCTCCCGCCACAGAAGCAAGCCGCTCTAAGCAAGCTGGCTATGGGTAAAGCGATCCGGGTAACGCTCCGCTTCCAGCAACGTTTTTGGGACGATTTGCGCCCACCGCACAGCACGGAATCGAAATCCCTCGCGAACATGAGCTTTCTTCTGTCGCACCAGGATTGGTTCCCTACTTGGTGGACCACCATGCCGGAGAAATTACCGATCATCACCGGATGGGCGCCTTTTCATTGCGCTGAGCGGCTCTCAGGTAAAAGCACAGAATTCGTTGTCGATAAATGTTTGCACTCGCTCAGTCGCGTGCTCAGGATCAGTCGATCAGAATTAGAGAGCTTGCTTGCTCATGCGTATTGGCATGACTGGCAGAGCGATCCGCTTTCCCGGGGCGCGTACAGCTACGTGAAAACCGGCGGGGACGAGGCGCAACACACGCTGGCTGCCCCGGTTGAAGACACGTTATTCTTCGCGGGTGAAGCTACTGACATTTCGGGTCACAACGGCACTGTACACGGCGCCATAGGCACCGGCCACCGGGCCGCAAAACAGGTCCTCTCGACTTGCCGTTAGGAAGTTTCTGATGTGCGAATCAAACCGCGCATCATTGCTCTAAACTGAGAACTGCGAACTGACGACTGGGAACTGATTTCCATGAAGAATCTCGGCATCCTGCTCTCCGGACGCGGTTCAAACTTCGAGGCTATCGCCAAGAATGCTGCATCAGGAAAAATTCCAGACGCGCGCATCGAGGTGGTCATCTCGAACAGACCGGATGCCGCAGGGCTCGAAATTGCCCGCCGGCTTGGTCTCACAGCGTTGGTGATTTCTTCGAAGGGCAAAGAGCGCGAAGAGCATGATCGCGAAGTGGTCGCGGCGCTGAAAGAACATAAAGTCGACCTGGTCTGCCTCGCCGGATACATGCGCCTGCTCTCGCCCTGGTTCGTGCAACAGTTCCCACGCCGCATTCTTAATATTCATCCCTCTCTTTTGCCTGCCTTTCCAGGCCTGGAAGCTCAGGAGCAAGCCTTCGCATACGGCGTGAAAATCGCAGGCTGTACGGTTCACTTTGTGGATGAAGAACTCGACCACGGACCGATCATCGTGCAGAAAGCAATCCCCGTCCTCGAAACCGACGACGAGCACTCCCTCGCCGCACGCATTTTGGAGCAGGAGCACATTGCTTATAGCGAGGCCATCAGGATTGTGCTGCTCGGGCAGTTCGAGATTAAAGGAAGGAGACTTTAGCCAGATAATGCAGAAGGAAGAATTCAGAATTCAGAACTAAGACCTGTGATATTCGTCACAGCTAGGACTTCATGATTGTGCAACATTGTAGAACGTGGGCGGCGGCGTAGACCTGAAGGTCCGAACCAAGGTGTTTGCGCTACGTGTAATTCGTGCTTATCGTGGACTGCCATCGAGCGATGAAGCTCGGGTAATCGGCCGACAGCTACTTCGATCGGCCACTTCGGTTGGAGCAAATTATCGGGCAGCCTGCCGGGCACGCTCGCGAGCCGAGTTCATTGCAAAACTAGGAATTGTTCTTGAAGAAGCTGATGAGGCCGTCTATTGGCTGGAACTGCTTCTGGAAACTGGCATTCTGGATCACAAGAGACTTGATCCTCTGCTAAGAGAAGCGAACGAACTGACGTCGATCTTTGTCAGCTCGCTGCGGACAGCGAAATCTGCCTGACTAAGATTTTACTTCTGCATTCTGATTTCTAGCTTCTGCATTCTTTATAATCTACAAGCACAATGCCTTCCTTCGCTCCCGTCGACGAACAACTGACGTATCTAAAGAAAGGCAGCTCGGAAATCATTCGCGAGTCCGAGCTGCGCGAGAAGCTGGAGAGATCCCGCGCTTCTGGCACGCCGCTGCGCGTAAAGGCTGGTTTCGATCCCACCGCGCCTGATCTGCATCTCGGTCACACTGTTCTTCTCCGCAAGCTAAAGCACTTTCAGGATCTCGGGCATACAGTCACGTTCCTGATCGGCGACTTCACCGGCATGATTGGCGATCCAACCGGACGCTCCGCCACGCGCCCGCCGCTCAGCCCGGAAGAAATCATGCGCAACGCCAAGACCTACATGGCGCAGGTCTACAAGATTCTTGCGCCACCTCCGAAGACTGAGACACGCTTCAACAGCGAATGGTTCGACAAGATGAAGTCAGCGGATTTCGTCCGCTTGGCAGCAAAGGTCACAGTTTCGCAGATGCTGGAGCGCGAGGACTTTCACAAGCGATTCCAGGAAGAAAAGCCGATCGCCATGCACGAGCTGCTATATCCGCTGGCGCAGGGCTACGACTCAGTCGCGCTCAAAGCCGATGTCGAACTCGGCGGAACAGACCAAAAATTTAATCTGCTGATGGGCCGCGAGCTGCAGCGTCACTTCGGGCAGGAGTCGCAGGTTGTGCTTACCATGCCGATCCTCGAAGGTCTTGACGGTGTGCAGAAGATGTCGAAATCCCTGGGCAACGCCATCGGCATCAATGAGCCGCCGCTCGAAATCTACGGAAAAATCATGTCAATTTCTGACGATATGATGTGGCGCTACTACGAATTGCTGACCGATGTGCAGATTGCCGATATTGAAAAGATGAAGCGGGAGTCGCATCCGATGGAGGCGAAGAAGGATTTGGCATGCCGCATCGTGACAGACTTTCATTCGGCGGAGGCGGCACGGAAAGCGGGAGAGGATTGGGCGAAGCAGTTCCAGAAGCGCGAAACACCCGACGTGATTGAGCAGGTGATGGTGAGTTTGAGCAAGATCATTGCGGGCTCGGGAGAACCGATTAATATTAGTAGCCCGCCTGTGGACGTGCAGGTTCTCGGGAGAGAAAATGGCCTGAAAATCGCTATTCCAGTCCGAGTCGACAAGTTGCTGGCCGAGGCTGGGCTGGCAGAGTCGGCGTCAGACGGCGGCCGTAAATTGAAACAGGGTGCAGTCGAGATCGATGGCGAGACTGTAGTTAGGCCGAAGCTTGCAGTCCCGAGCCCTCCACGCCCCCTCACCGTTCGTGTTGGCCGCGTAATGAAGCTGGTGGCAATAAGCGATGGTCCTGTCCCAGGACTACCGTCATCCTGATCACTGCAGGTCGGTGCGCTTCGCAAATT
>DAIMDJ010000007.1:6636-22712 GCA_036725905.1 Terriglobales bacterium | reverse complement strand
TTCACTCGGCCGGTAATGACAGCAGCCGCCGTCATGCGGAACAGGACATCGCTGATCTTCTGTCCGGGCTTAAGAGCTAATACTGCCCCGGCATCGGTTCCCTGAGACTGATACTGCTGGTCCACAAAACCGGCGCGGGTAGCAAAGAACCGGTAGCGGCCCGGGACAACCTCCTTGAGAAGGAAATGACCATCGCTGTCGGAAGTTGCTCCGTAGATTAGAGTGTCCGATCTCGAATCCTCCGGCACGAGCGCCACCCGGGCTGATTTCAGCGGAATGCCTTCAGCGGCTGTTACGACGCGACCTGCCACCCGACATGGAGAAGCAGGATGCTCCTCTGCTTTCTTATCAGGCGATGGAACCGGGGTTTGTGCGAGTAGGCTCAACGCTACCGCGAACATTACGGGTAGAAAACGCCGCATTGGTACCTCTTAACCTTCGAAGAGGACTTGTGCGATGAGGAAAAAAGAATGATACGCCAACTCGGGCGAAAGCGCTGAACAAGCGAATCCCCGATGACGTTCTCGTCTACGGCTTTCTGACGGATATCTCGCATCTCCCATCCTTACTGATAAGGCGTTTATGAGATGTGTTGATAGCTTCTAAGTCCTTTCCAGCTTTTCTTTAGCCCAGCGTGCCGATTCAGTGACGACGGGATCTTCGTCTTCGCTGAGGCGGTGCAGTAAAGGGAGGTATCGGGCGTCGCTGCTGTTGCCGATGGCGATCGCGGCATTGCGGCGGAGGCCACTGTACTTGGTGCGGCGCACGGGCGATCCTCGGAATTTTTCACGAAACTCTTCTGCGGTCATCTCGGCCAGCCAGTCCAGCGCTGGATTTACCAAGCCTTCGCGTGCTTGGAATTCCGGTGCGTTTGTGACAGGAGCTTTGCGGTTCCAGGGACAGACATCCTGGCAGATATCGCATCCGAAGATGTGCCGGCCGATGCCCTCGCGAATATCTTCTGGAATTGCGCCGCGCTTTTCGATTGTGAGGTAAGCGATGCAGCGATTGGCATCGAGCTGATAGGGAGCGATCAGCGCGTCAGTGGGGCAGGCATCGATGCAGCGGGTGCAGGTTCCGCAGCGGTCTGGCGCGGGCACATCGGGCTCAAGCTCGAGTGATGTGAGAATGACGCCAAGAAATAACCACGATCCGAGCTTCTGATTCAGAATGCAGGTATTCTTGCCAATCCAACCAACTCCGGCGTACTTAGCATAAACGCGCTCGACCAGCGGGCCTGTGTCAACGTAGCAGCGCGTCTGCAATTCTGGTGCTTCTTGCTCGCCGGACTCTTGGTGGAGTTGCTGTTCGACTACACGCAACTTCGCCATGACAGCGTCGTGATAATCCTCGCCCCAGGCGTAGCGGGAAATCCAGCCGCGCTGCGAGTCGTTCACTTCAGTTGAGTATGGTTGAGCCGTGTTGTAGTTGATGGCGCACACAACCACGCTGCGGGCCCAGGGCACGGCGTGTCGCAGAGACGCCCGCTTCAGCCGTCCGGCCTCGTCGCGTGCCTCCATATACTTCATCTCTCCAGCATGGCCGGCAGCTATCCACTCGGGAAAGTAATTCAGTTCAGGCGCGTCGTGGACAGGAGCAATGCCAGCCAGATCAAATCCGGCTTCGCGCGCAGCCTGTTTCACCAGCGTCGATAATTGGCTGAGCTGAGGCAAAGCATCTCCTGCAGTTATGTTACGAGATGATTGTTCCTGTGTCGCGCAGGGTCAGTGAAAGCGGGTGAACAAGCTACGATTATTGCGTCCTCTGAATGAAAGGGGCTGCGGCTGACAGTTGTGGCCTCGGGGCCGGGAGGCTAGAAGCCCAGTTTCTTTACTTCTTCGTTGTAATACTTGCGATAGAGGATGTCCCACTCCTGGCTGCCTTCGAGGATGGTGCGCTTCTGGTTCTCGATCTTCTGGCGGGCCGCCTGATCGATTCTCTCCTCCTGATTCAGCAATTCCTCGAGAACCTTGCGCACTTCCAGGCGTATCGTATTGCGATCTTCGACAAAGTCGACTTCGTTCATTTCGGCGAGCGCGTCGCTGACCACGTGCGCTACTTTATTCACTTTGTCGCGGCTGATTCTCACTATCCACCCTGTTGATTGGTTTTGAATTTTCCAGTGTACACGCGATTGCGAAGGTGGACAAAAAGCGCTCGCAGCATTCATGGAGAGTGGGCAGGTTCGCGGCGAAGTAAATTGGTGCGAATTTCATTTCCATAGGAGAGCTTGATCACAAGCTGGCGCTTCTCGATGCGGAAGGAGATGGGTCGGCCAGTTTGCCACTCAGTGGGCAGCGGCCCATCGGGCTGAATCAGCGGCACGTATTCAGCGATGTAGATTTGATTCCCCGCCCAGATGCGGAGATCGTAGCGGACGGTATCGTAGGAGGTCACGACCGTGTTCCAAAGCCATGATATTGGAGTGGTCTGGACTTTCTTGTGTATGGCAAGAAGAGTGCCCTGAACGTAAGCGTCCGCGCGGGCGGCAGTTGGGAGCAGAATTGCGAAGATCACAGCAGCAAATATTCGGCGATGAATGCGGGATGGCACTGGCTTCTGTTTATTTGGATGAGCGCATAGGGCTGAGAGGTGGGGGAAAATCTGCCGGCGGTGCTCTGCGGAACAGGTGTTTCAAGGCGCCGCCCTAGAGGACAGCTTTATATTTGCGGACGAGCTCATTCTTCACCTTGCGAAACATTTCCTGGTAGTTGGCGCCGCTCTTGCGCATCTCTTCCGAATAAGCTTCCAAAATGACACGAACTTCGTCGTTAATGCGGTCCTCGAGCGACAATTCCTCGAGCATGGATGCGTGCACTCTTTCCTTAACGGCAGGCACGTTCTTGGTCTCGATGAACTCTCCAGCAATCAGTTTTTTGGTAACTTCGCGGGCCAGATAGCCCACATATTCTTTCGAAAGAAGCATGTGAGGTTAGAAGTTTTGTGTTTGATGAGTTTAACACAGGCAAATCGGTCGCTAGCCGTTGGCCGATTGTCGTTGGATAAGGCGCCGCGCCGAACCGTAGCAGTGCACAGCAAGCGTTCAACGACTGACGACAAACCACCAACAACAGGCTTACAATGCTGGGCAACAGGCGCTAACGATGTCTCCCACCCCAGACGATCTTTCCGGATTGAAAGATGACATGATCGCCTTCATCGAGGGCCACGGCATGCGCCGCTTTCATGGCTACGTGGATCATGATGAAGTGCAGAGCATTGTCTGGAAAGGTGGAGAAAATCCCGAAAGCTGGAAAGATTTTGTGGAGTTGGCCAAGGCGGCCGGTGCGCCATTTTTGACAATGGATTCCTGGTCGCTACGGCGCGAAGAACTTGATGAGATGCTGGAGCGGTTGGGCAACGCCGAGTTTACCAACGATGAAGATGTAGAGGATGCGCGCTGGCTGCGCACGTACGTCAGCAAGACCGGATTTGTGCAGCTAGGATTCGCGCACCAGGGAGTGATGCTGGTCTGCGAAGCTTCCACCGAGTGGTATGACCACTATCAGCGGCTCGTGGAACTGTCAGAAGATTTTGGCGGAATTCCCATTGATGAGCCGGACCAGGATGATGAGCCGTGATGTAGCAGGTGTTACCCTAAGACCGTTCCACCCCCAATATTAAATTGCGCTGGATTTTCAAGGACGTTGATTCAAATCAAGTACACCTGCTGAGCGAGGCGCTGCGATTACGCAGCGCTATAGCGCCTGGCGATCCGCAGCTTGCCTTCACTCTCGCTGGCTTGCTAGCAGCACGTGGCATCGCTGATCCGGAGGCTGCTGAACGGTTCCTCTTTCCGTCACTTTCTCATTTGCATTCGCCGTACACGATGAGCGGCATGCAAGCCGCGGTCGATCGTCTGGACGCAGCCATCGAACGCAAAGAAGGGATCCTGATCTACGGCGACTACGACGTCGATGGCACTACGGCGATTGTCATTCTGAAGACCGCCATTGAACTGTGCGGCGGCTCGTCTGATTTCCATGTTCCGCATCGCATTCGCGAGGGTTATGGAATGAAAGATGACGTGATCGAACGCGCCGCTGAGGCCGGCATTCGCCTGATAATCAGCGTGGATACAGGCATTCGCGCCTTTGCGGCGGCAGAGACCGCACGACGGTTGGACGTGGACTTGATTGTGACTGATCATCACTTGCCTGGACATGAAGGCGTGCCTGCGGCGCTTGCGGTGCTGAATCCAAATCAGCCGGGATGCGAATATCCATGCAAAGCGCTGTGCGGCGCGGGGGTAGCCTTCAAGCTGGCACAGGCATTGATGGAGCGGCGGCTGACGCAACGAGATCAATCGCGTCTGCTGGCTTCCTTCATGAAAATTGTGGCCATTGCCACGATCGCTGATGCTGTGCCGCTGACTGGCGAGAATCGTGTTTTCGCGAAGCTTGGTTTGGAAGGCTTGCGAGCGCCGGTTAATGCCGGGTTGAAGGCGCTGCTTGAGGTGGCGCAACTTGCGGCTGCGCGTCCGTTGAATTCTGGGGAGGTGGCATTTCGTATTGCACCACGCTTGAATGCGGCTGGGCGCATGGATGTTGCGCGGGACGTAATCGATCTTTTCAGCGTGAAGGATGCGGCCCGAGCGCGCGAAATTGCTAATCGATTAGACCAGCTCAACTCCGAACGTCAGGAAGAAGAACGCCGCATCATGGACGCGATTCAGTTGCGCATCGAGCAGGAGCCCGCGCTTCGAGAGGCATTCTGCGCGGTGATCGATGGAGATGGCTGGCATCGCGGCGTGATCGGAATTACCGCCACGCGAGTGGTGGAACGCTACGGACGCCCGGCGCTGGTGATCTCGCGCGACGGAGATGAGGCACACGGCTCGGGCCGCTCCATTCCCACCTTTCACTTGCTGAATGCGCTCGAATCCTGTGCGGATTTGTTTAGCCGCTACGGCGGCCATGCGCATGCGGTGGGTTTTTCGTTGCCGTCATCGCAAGTGGAAAATCTTCGCGCGCATCTCGATACTTATGCTCGCCAGCATTTGGCTTTGGAAGACTTCCAGCTCAGCATCGCCGTCGATGCCGAGCTTGCGCTCGATCAGGTTACGCCGGAGCTTTTTCAGGCCCTGCGCCGGCTGGAGCCTTTCGGTGTGGGCAATCCGGAGCCGGTGTTCATTGCGCGCGATGTTTTTGTAAAAGCACCGCCTCGGATCATGAAAGAGCGGCACGTAAAGCTCAGACTTTCCGCGGGAGAATCAAGCAATCTTGCGAGGCTGGTCACGCCTCGCTGCCATCCGGATTCATCAACGTTCCACCGCCACGACGAAACGGGAAAGTCGAACAACTGGCGGAAATCCATCAGCTTCGATGCGCTCGGCTGGAACCTCGCCGAACGCATTCAGCAAGCGCAATTGCTTCCCGGAGATACTCTCGATATCGCCTTTAGCCTCGATCAGAATGAGCATCCAGAACTAGGAGGGCTTGAGCTTTCCCTACGAGATTTCATAGCTCCGGCCAGAACCGACGCGACGGCAACCGAGCCGGAAAAGTCCACGGCAACGGGTATCTGATTCTTCCTGGCAACCAACTTCCTACTACTCCGAATCCAGCAGAGTAGCTAAACTCCCGGTTCAGCGTTGGAGGTAAATATGAGCAGGTCTGTTCTCGCATTCGGAGTTCTCTTCTTCGTCACCTTCACAATTGCACAAACTAAACCAGCCAATCCTCACAAAACGCAATTACCATCAACCGAGGCCACGAGTTCCGCGGCCGTGCTCCCGGTAAAGCGGGTCGTGCTCTACAAGAATGGCGTGGGGTACTTTGAACACACCGCCCGTGTGCATGGCACGCAGGATCTCAGCATCGATTTCACTTCGTCGCAGCTCAACGATGTGCTCAAGTCGCTTACCGCTGTTGATCTCGGCGACGGGCGAATCTCGTCGGTTCGTTATAACTCGATTGCTCCGCTTGACGAGCGATTGAAATCACTGCGCCTACCCTTTGGAGAGCAGGTAACAAGAGCAGGATTTCTGCAAGCTATGCGTGGTGCGCGCGTTGAGGTTCACAGCGGCGCGAGTTCTGCCGTGGGACGATTGCTCAGCGTGGAATCCAGCCGTCGCCAAGATGCGAAAGGCAACTTCGTTGACGTGACCGACTTTTCGGTCATGACTGATGGCGGTGAGATGAAGAATTTCGAGCTCAATCCTGCCACCTCGGTGCGAATCGCTGAGCGCGACTTGAATGATGAAGTCGGGCGTTATCTGAGCCTGATCGGCTCTTCCCGTGCGCGAGACGTGCGCCGCATGGCACTGACTGCTTCGGGTTCGGGCGATCGCGACGTGTTTGTTAGCTACATCAGCGAAGTGCCGATCTGGAAAAGCACATATCGAATTATTTTTCCAGACAAGCCTGGAGAAAAGCCCTTGCTGCAGGGCTGGGCAATCGTCGATAACACAATCGGCGAAGACTGGAAAGATGTCCAGCTTTCACTCGTAGCCGGTGCGCCACAATCGTTTGTTCAAAATATCTCACAGCCGTTCTACACGCGACGTCCGGTGATCGCCTTGCCCGAGTCAGTGATGCTGACACCGCAGTCGCACGAGGCGTCGTTGCAAGTGGCTGAACCGATTCCGGCGAGCGGATTGGGCGGAGACGTGAGTGGCGGCACCGCCGGTGCGTTGCGTGCCGGAGGCGTGCTTAGCAGCCTGCAAGGAGTCGTGAAGGATCCCGCCGGAGCGGTCATTCCAGGCGCTCGCGTGACGGTTCGCAATGAGGAAACCGGTGCATCTCAGGTGACGACAACGGACTCTCGCGGCCATTACAGCTTCAGCAATGTTCAGGCGGGTAACTCCGCGCTCTTCGTAAGCTCCCCAGGTTTCAAGCGCTACGACTTGAGCAACTTCTATTTGGGCGTCGGCCGTACAAATGAGATCGATGCGACCCTGGAGGTTGGACCGGCCACCGAAACTGTTGAGGTTCAGGCCAGCGCAGCAAACGTGTTTACGCAGTCCGCCTCGCTTGTGGGTATCGCTGGTAAGCAGTCCGCCGAGGCCGAGGGCAAATCCGCCGGCGACTTCTTCGAATACAACGTCAAACAGAAGATCTCGATCGCGCGAAATCAATCGGCATTGGTGCCCATTCTTCAGAATCACATCGAGGCAGAGAAAGTCACACTGTGGAATGAAAATTCGCCGCCGCTGCGGGCCGTCTGGATCAAGAACACCAGCGGGCAGGTGCTCGACGCGGGCAGCTTCAATGTGCTCGAAGCCGATGCTTTCGCTGGGGAGGGCGTCCTGGAGAACATTCATCCCGACGAACGCCGCTTGCTGTCTTATGCCGCTGACGCCGCCGTTCACGTCAAGTTCGAAGACGAGGCCAGCGACAATCCCTATACGCGGATAAAAATTGCGAAAGGGGTAATGTATCTGGTCCAGGAACAGCGAGCGAAAAAGAAATACACCATTCGCAATGCGGATTCCGAAGCCCGCCAGGTGATCGTGGAATATCCTTCGCAGGAAGGCTGGGAGCTGACGAATGGCACTCCTAAGCCGGAGGAATCTTCGACGTCATTCCACCGCTTTCGAGTTCCGGTCGAAGCAGGCAAGTCGGCGGAGTTAACGGTGGAATCGTTTCATCCTCTGGAAACGACCTACGAACTAACAAACCTCGATTCCGACGAAGTCGCCTTGCTTGTCCAGCAGAAACGGCTTACGCCGGTCATGCAGCAGTCCTTCAACCGGATTCTCGCGCAAAAAGACAAGATCGGCGGCATTGATCAGCAAATCAATCAGCGCAAGCAGGAGAGTGATCAGATCACGGCCGACCAGAATCGCATTCGGGAGAATATGAAAGCGCTGAAAGGGAGTTCGGAAGAGCGCTCGCTATTACAACGCTACACTAAGCAGCTCGATTCGCAAGAAGACCGTATCGCGACTCTGCGGGGTGAGACCGATGGTTTACGCAAGCAGCGCGATACAGCGCAGGCCGAGCTCGGGCTGATGATCATGGACGTGAATGTGGACGAAAGCTTCTAAACACACAAAGCAACGGTGCTCGGCCGGCGGTTAGGACCTTCTAGCCGCAACGGGCGCAAAGCAACCGCAAAGATCAGAGAAATACGACTTGCGGATGCCGGGCAAGTTCCATATCGAGCCAAGCCCGACCCTTGCCTGCCTGCATTACACTGATTTCAGATGCCTCTGCAGATTTCGCACCTCCGCCGCTGGTTCGCGCTTGGCGCCATTGGCATGGTGTTGCTGGTGGCCGGGATGTACCTGTATGCGCGGCATAAGGTGAGAAATGCGCTGAAAGAAGTTCCGGAGAAGATTGGCCTTGAGGTGCAGCAGACTGCGCAAGGGTTCACTATCTCACGCTCGGAACAAGGGCACACGCTGTTTAAAGTTCAAGCCAGCAAAGCTATTCAATTCAAACAGGGCGGGCGCGCAGAATTGCACGATGTGGCGATCACGCTCTATGGCCGTGATTCCACGCGCTTCGACCAAATCTACGGCTCGGACTTCCTTTACGACCCGCAATCAGGAGATGTTACTGCTCAGGGTGAAGTGCAGATCGATCTTGAGGCCAATCCGCAAGGACTGACGAAGCCCGACCAGGCAGTTCCTAAGGAATTGAAAGATCCAATTCACCTCAAGACAACGGGCTTGACCTTCAATCAGAAAACCGGGAATGCGTCCACGAAGGAGAAGGTTGAGTTTGAAATTCCGCAGGCGAACGGCTCAGCCATCGGAGCGACCTATGTCGCTAACACGAGCGTGCTCACTCTCGAGTCACACGTAAACATTGTTTTTAACTCAACGATGCCGGCGCGAGTGACTGCCACGCGGGCGGCGATCAAGAAGAATCCGCAGGTCGTGGTGCTCGATCTTCCTCACGTGGAGAATGGAGCCCAGCGATCACAAGCAGAGAAGGCGACTATATTTCTGCGTCCGGACAACAGCGTCGATCATGTGCTGGCGACTGGCGATGTGCGTGTGGAGGCATCCGGCACCCAGAACACCCAAGTGCGCGCGGCGCAGTTGGACCTGCTGATGATGAGCCATTCTGGAAGCCTGCGCACAGCGACGTTCTCCGGAGATGTCCAGATGGAAAGTTCCGGCGCGCAACGCGCGGAGGGAACCGCGGGGCGCGTGATTTTGAACTTCTCCGGAAAGAATGTGCTAACGACCGCTCGTACGGAAGAGAACGTGAAGTTGGTGGCTCATCAGACGCCGGCATCCGGCTCGGCGGCTCCGCAGGATATTGAACTCACTGCCGCGGCAGTAGATTTCGTCGTTGCAGATGGGAGCCGGCTGCAACGCGCGGAAACCTCGGGAGCGGCACAAATCGCGATTCAACCGGCTGCGGCTGACACGCCACAACGCACTCTAGTGACGGCCGGCAAATTTCAGGCACATTTCGACAACCTGGGACAGCTTGCTTCTGTCCACGGCGCGCCAGAAGCCCGCATCGTGACTACAAATCCGGGCCAGCATGATCGAGTCAGCACCAGCGAAATGCTGGATGCCAGCTTCCGCCCGGGCAGTGGGATAGAAGCGATCATTCAACAGGGAAGCGTCGTTTACGTTGATGCCGAACGCAAAGCCTGGGCCGACCGCGCCCGCTACACCCCCGCAGATCAAGTGCTCGTTCTCGCGGGCTCGCCCCGGGTCGTAGATGGCAGCATGACAACCACGGCACGCTCTATGCGCCTGAACCGCGCGACCGGCGATGCTTTCGCGGACGGGGATGTGAAGAGTACTTACAGCGATCTGAAATCGCAGCCGAACGGCGCGTTGCTCGCGTCATCCAGCCCGATCCATGTTACTGCTCGGGCTATGCTGGCACATCGAAGTCCCGCTGTCGCCGATTACACCGGTAACGCACGCCTCTGGCAGGACGCGAACATTGTCGAAGCGCCCTCAATCAGATTCGACCGTGATCAACGATCAGTAATCGCTCAAGCCTCGGCCTCGCAGATGGTTTCCACGGTGTTGGTTCAGGCCGATAAGAGCGGGAAAGTTACTCCGGTCACAATCACGTCGTCGCGACTCACATACGCTGATAACGAGCGCAAGGCACACTTCGATGGGGCGGTGCAGGCGAAGGGCGCGGACCTGACCATTAACGCGAATCAGATGGATGTGTATTTGCAGAGGCGGGGGCAATCTGCTGCGACTCAGGCACTTGCGGCAACCGGGCGGGTGGATCATATCGTCGCCACGGGACGAGTGCTGATTTCTCAACCGGGGCGGCATGCGACGGGAAATCAGCTCGTCTACACGTCGGCCGAGGATAAATTTGTCCTGACAGGAGGCCCGCCTAGCATTTTTGATGCCGAACACGGCAAAATTACCGGGGTTTCGTTGACTTTCTTTAGGCACGATGATAGGGTGCTGGTTGAAGGCAACGATACATCCCCTACCGTTACCCAGACGCGAGTGGCAAGATAAATGCGCACGCTGGCCACCGACGATGTCGGCAAATCTTACCGTGGCCGCCGGGTTGTAAACGGGGTGAGCTTACGCGTGCAGCAGGGCGAAGTGGTTGGTTTGCTTGGACCTAACGGCGCTGGCAAAACTACTACTTTCTACTCGATTGTGGGTCTGGTCCCCCCCGATACAGGCCGAGTGCTCATCGACGACGAAGATATAACAGATGTGCCCATGTATTTGCGGGCACGCCAGTACGGAATCAGTTATCTCCCCCAGGAAGCATCGGTGTTTCGCAAGCTTACTGTCGAGGAGAACATCCTCGCGGTGCTGGAAGCGCAACCTATCTCCTGGCACGAGCGCCGAGAGAAGATGGAGAAGCTGATCGATCAATTGGGATTGGAGCATATCCGGCTAAATCGCGGATACGCGTTGTCAGGTGGTGAGCGGCGGCGTGTGGAAATCGCGCGCGCATTGTGCATAAACCCAGCATTTATTTTGTTGGATGAACCGTTCTCCGGAATTGACCCGATTGCCGTGCTTGATTTGCAGAAAATTATTTTTGATTTGAAGGCGAGTGGTATCGGGGTGCTGATCACCGATCACAACGTCCGTGAGACGCTCTCGGTCACAGACCGGGCATACATCATTAATGAAGGCAGAATTTTCCGCCAGGGAACGCCCGAACAGTTAGGCGGCGATCCTGAAGTGCGGCGGGTATATCTGGGCGAGAGTTTCTCGCTAGTGTAGAGGGCACGAACCGGTAAGGTTCAAGTCCCTTCGTGGTTAAAGGGTTTTACGAATTATGGTGTTGTTGCAACCCAAGCTGCATTTGAAAGTCTCACAGAGGCAAATCCTTACGCCGGGCCTCGTGCAGATGGTCAGCGTGCTTGCGCTCAACAAGCTTGAGCTCAGGGACATGATTACTGCGGAGATGGTGGAGAACCCGGTCCTGGAGGAACTAGAAGATTCCGTTCCGCTGCTGGATGACGTCAACCGCCGCGAAGAAGAACGCCCCACCACCCCTGAAGAAAACCCAATCGCCGCCGTCGAGAAGAAAGATCCATTCGAAGAAATCGACTTCGGCTCATTTTTTCAGGATTATCTCGATCCCGGCTATCGCAGCCCGGGAGAGATGGAAGAGATCGAGCGGCCCTCCTTCGAAAACTTTCTTTCCAAACCAAGCACTCTGGTTGATCACCTCGTGTGGCAATTAGGATCGTTGCCAGTGCGCCCTCAAGTCCGTGAGGCCGCGGAACTGATTATCGGGAATTTGAGTGAAGACGGATATCTGATTGCCACTGATGAAGAGCTTCTGGGGACCGCACCGCCAGCGCCTCCTGAAGCCGACGCCACTGTGGTCGAGACCGTGGTAAAAGAGGCGGCGGCGCTCGGCATTGGAGCTGACACGGAGTTAGGGCATGGAATCAGCGATAGTGATTTGTCTCCTGGGCTTGCCTCCGAGTGGGAGCAAGCTGCGGTCACAGCGGAGATGGCGGGCATAGCTGCAACCGCAGTTGCGCCTGCTCCTGCAGCACCGATAGCTGAGCCGGCGGCAATCCCAAAAAACGAGGCAAGCACAACATCGGCGACTTCTGCCCCTCCAGCATTTGTGCCGAATTTCAATGCTGCCGATCTGCGCGAAGCTCTCGAAGTGGTCCGGCAATTGGATCCGCCTGGGGTTGGCTGCCGCGATCTTCGCGAATGCCTGCTCTATCAATTGCGCTATCACGAGCAGCAACTCGCGTTGCACAAAAACGGCAATGGCGAGGCCACGGCACAACTGCTTAACGATGCAATCGCGATAGTCGACCAGCACCTGCGCGCGTTGCAACTCAAGCAGCATAAAGAGATTGCGAAAGCGCTTGGCCGGCCTATCGAAGCGGTGCAGCAAGCGCTGGATTATATCCGTACGCTCGATCCGCGCCCTGGATTGCGGTACAACAAAGCGCAGCCACGGCTCATTGAGCCTGACGTTGCCTTCGTCAAGCATGGCGATGAGTGGCTGGTGGTAATGAACGAAGAAGATGTTCCACAGCTACGCCTGAATCCCGCGTACCGCCGGCTTCTGACTCGCGATGGCAATGACAAAGATACCCGCAACTACGTCAAAGAACGCTACAAGTCCGCCATTCAGCTCATCAAGAATATCGAGCAACGCAAGCAGACAATCGTCAAGGTTTGCCATTCCATTCTTGCCCGTCAACAGGAGTTCCTCGAAAAAGGCATAGACGAGTTGAAACCGATGATGATTAAGGAAGTCGCTGAGGAAATTGGCGTGCATCCTTCCACCGTGAGCCGCGCGGTGGCGAACAAGTACGCCCACACACCGCAAGGTGTTTTTGAGCTGCGTTACTTTTTCAGCGAAAGCGTGAATGGGCCGCAGGGCGGCAACACTTCGCTATTGATCCTCAAGCGCCGCGTCAAGAAGCTCATCGAAGAAGAAGATCCCACCAGGCCGTTGACCGACGAGCAGATTACCCGCATCCTCCAGTCGCAGGGCATCCAGGTCACTCGCCGCACGGTCGCGAAATACCGGGAAGACATGCGCATACCGAGTACCCACCAGCGCAGAGTGAAGAAATAACTCAGAAGTCAGAAGTAAGAATGCAGAAGTAAATGCAGATTAAAATCTGGAGGTGAGACAACAGGTGCAGCGCCCGTGAGTATTGCAATTCTGCATTCTGATTTCTCACTTCAGAATTTCCAACGCGGTCCCCGGGTTCCTATGGTAAGAACTTCAACAGAGGGGCGCTCATGAACGTGGAATACACTGGCAGGCAATATGAAATCACTTCCGCCATCCGCAAAGAAGTTGAAACCGGCCTTGCGAAAATCCGCAAAATTCTAGGCGATAAATTCGACAGCAAAGTCATCCTGGCCGTAGAGAAACATCGCCATAAGGCTGAGATCACGATCAATCCGCGCAACGGACCTCTGGTTGGACTAGCTCAGGCTGGGGACATGATTTCTGCGGTTAATGAGGCGTTCGAGCATCTCGAGACTCAAGCGATCAAATACAAGACGCGCTGGCGTAGCAAGAAACGGCATCAGCAAAAGAAATGGAATGGAAGGGAAGCGCAGACGGAAGTCTTGCAGCCGGCTGTCGGATTGAGCGAGAAGACGGCCATTCCGGTGGTGGTGCACAAATTCCCTCAAATAGCCAAGACGACTGATGTGCACCTGGTGCGTTCCGATGAAGCAGTCGCTATCCGCCCTATGACTTTAGAAGAGGCCATCAAAGAAGCGCATTTTCGCGATCGCGATGTGTTCGTCTTTCGCGACAAGAAGGGCAAGGTTATGATCCTCCATCGCACGCGAGACGGGAAAATGGAGTTGATCGAGGCGCCGTAGAGTACGTTCTCAGCTTTCGGTCATCAGCTTTCAGCGAAGCGTTCCCGGAGAAGATCTGGATTTCCCGATCTATCCCAGGGCGATTAGAAGACTGTGCTGGCTGAGAGGACCCGAACTTTTTCTGCTTGCGCTGATGCTAACGTGTCCAGGGAGGGAATGGAAACCGGCGGCAGCAATGTCCGCTCGGGTGGAAGGGAGCCAGTATTGACAGCTTGCACCAGCATCTCAACGGCTTTGCCGGCGTTCGGCGGAATAAATATAGTCGCGGCAAGGAGACCGCGTTTCACATAAGTCTGGCCCGTTTTTGGAAGACCGTCACATCCGGTAAATGGTAACCGCAGCCAACGATCACGGGCTGAGTTATCAGGAAGTTCCTGGAAGGCTTTACGCGCGCCCAAGGCCATCGAGTCATCCTGCGCGGCGATAAGATCGATTGGGGTCTGATGAGAAGTGGACAACCGCAGCCAGGAGCTGATGGCCTTGTAAGCGCTGGCCTCTGTCCATTGGCCGCGCATGATTTTCACCTGTACGTCCACCGGCTTAGTCTCATACATGCCGCTGGTCCGCTGTTTTGCTGCCAGACTCTCCGAGGGTCCCTGAATGTAGAGTACCGAGCCGCCCTTCGGAAGCAGCGCAGCAAATTGCTTTCCTTGAATGTGCCCGATCTCTTCGTGATCGGAAGTAATGCTGAAAATCGGCACCCGATACGCCTTGCGCAATTCGGTGACGTATTCCACGTCCCGATTTAGAACCACCCATCCAATACCGGCAGCCGCGGCCGCGCGGGCTACCTGAGGAAGAGCAGTGCCGCCGACCGGCTCAAATATGATGCCATCTGGGTGGGCATCTGAGCGCGACTGGATAACCTTGAGTAGTTGCTGACTTTGCGCGATAGAGTCGTTATCGGCGTGGACTATCTGTACGTCTGCCCCCAGCCGGCGCGCGGCTTCTTCAGCGGCCGCAGCTTGCTCGATCTGATAATCATTATCGGTTGTAGTCAGCGACAGCAGAAAGTTCAGTTTCTTCATGGGGTGCTGGTGAAATCATAGCTTGATTTTGGGACACAGGATGGTTACCGGAGTAACTTGGGCCCTGCCTCGGCAAGCGAGTTTCGCGCTCATTGAGGCCGTCCGGCTTCCTATTGGCGGGGATGCTAAAATGCGCGCCTCGGAGGGACCCATGCGCAAACTGCTGATCTCATTCGTCTTGTTTTTCGGTTCGACGCCGCTGTGGCCGCAAGCCAAGCTCTCTACCCATTGGGAAGAATTGACTGCCGCGGACTTTCGTAGCGCTATTCAGCAAT
The DNA here is from genome assembly GCA_036725905.1 of Terriglobales bacterium. Taxonomy (GTDB): domain Bacteria; phylum Acidobacteriota; class Terriglobia; order Terriglobales; family Acidobacteriaceae; genus QIAB01. The sequence goes on along the minus strand of DAIMDJ010000007.1, from coordinate 7,671 downwards.
CCCAGGGCACATGCCTGCTGCCCTTTGGCATTTTGGAGAAACATGGACCGCACCTGCCCCTGGGAACCGATTTGCTCGATGTACGCTATGCGACTCTGCATGCGGCCGATCAGGAGTACGCGGTGGTATTTCCTGAGTACTACTTCGGCCAGATTTTCGAGGCCAAGCACGAGCCCGGAACCATGGCATACAGCACGCATCTTCAACTGGATCTTTTGCAGGAAACCACAGACGAGATGGCGCGCAACGGCTGCAAGAAAGTTCTGATCGTGAACGGCCATGGCGGCAACGAGAGCCTGTTGCCGTTTTTCGCGCAATCCCAAATGGAAAAGCCGCACGACTATGTGGTCTATGTTTTAGGTTTGGTGGAGACACCTCCCGGCGGACCGGCGAAGAAGACGAAAATCGATATGCACGCCGGCGAATCAGAGACTTCGAAAATGCTGATCTCGCGCCCCGACCTGGTGCACATGGATCGTGCCGCCCGTGAATCGGGTGCGGATATGGCGCGCCTGAAGCTCCCGGAAAATGTCTACACCGGAATCTGGTGGTATGCGCGTTTCCCGAATCATTATTCCGGAGAAGGCGCTGCGGGGAACAAAGAGCTTGGCCAGTTCGAAATGAATGGCTGGATCGATGGCATCGTCAAAGCCATTAGAGCTGTGAAAGCGGACGATCAGAGCTTAAAAATACAGAATGAGTTCTACGAGAAATCCAAGCACCCGCTGGAGACCAAGCCGTAGGGTGGGGGTGGCCTGAGCTAACCAGGAGCACGGGGCGGGCTGCCACCCCGAACGGGGGCCTGGCATCACGCCGACCCCTGCGCTACACGTGCTAAAATCCGGCGCCCGCCATGTCGACGCCAGCGATTATCGTAAATGCGAAGCAACGCGCTGGAAATGGGCAGGAGCCAGACGCCATCCGCCTGCTCTCGCTCGATCTGTTTCGCGGCGCGACGATCGCGCTAATGATTCTGGTCAACAATCCTGGCGATGAACAAGCCGCCTACTGGCCGCTCAAGCATGACCTAGATCC
>DAIMDJ010000007.1:0-6536 GCA_036725905.1 Terriglobales bacterium | reverse complement strand
AAATCAGCCTTTTTCGAGGAGCGGATGTTCCATCCCCGCCGTGCCTGGCTGTTCGTACTTTTATCTGCATTTGCTTTTGCTGCCGCGATGCGCTTAGCCGGCGCGCTGGAAGAGCGTCGTCTTTCTAGCAAAGCCGATCCTGATTTCGCACATGGGCAGCAGCCTTAGCACAGACAACCCTACACCATGCCTCGAATTCCCATTATCCGGCTTAGACCGACAGCAGAGCAGCTGGAGCCGCCACACCTCACTCGCTACACCCCCACAATTTCGCTTGAGGGCTTGCAAGTCGGTGTCGATAACCTCCGCCATGATGTTCATCTGAGCTTCAAATTTGTGGATCAAGCGCGCCTTCAGATCGCGCGGCTAATCGTGCGGCACGGCGGCATGGAGGGATTGCTGGCAGCGGAGGCGCTGGAAAAGGCTCGCGGCAGCAGTGCCGATAGTATGTCGAAACCTACCGGCAAAGTCCAAGCGTCGGAACTGAAGCCACTGCTTTCGGATTTCCACATTGCCGCATTGAACCACGCCAAGGCTGCCGAAAATCTCTCTGTCGACATGCTGGCGCGGTTGGCGATTATCAAATTCTTCCGCATCGAGTTGAGCGCGCAATTTGCTCAACTGCTGGAACGCAGCCGCATGATGCTCAAGGGCTACGAAGGTGTGAGGCAGCAAAAAGCGCTGGAATACCGCGAGCGGGTGGCGGCTTTTCAAGTCGCAAAGAAAATCATTCTTCGGAAAGCCGGTCAGGAACTGTTTCGCACATTGCGCGAGATCGAAAAGGAAACTTTGGCGCGCACGCGCCGTTCTCTATTTGGTGGCGGCGCGGAGGCAGTGTACAAGCTATTCCTGAATCCGTTGATCTTTATCGAAGACGGACGCGACACGTACCTGAACGCGGAGCATTACGTTATGCTGGGCAATTTTGATAAGGATCCAGACCGCTTTTCGAATATCCGCAGGATCCTTTGCGAATTCGTGCAGTCGATTCATTTGGGATCGGAAGGCAATAATGAAGACATAGTGGATAGCTGGCTCAATGTCCCTGAAAATGCGCAGGAGATGGTGGGAGCGGGCGGTGAAGACTGCACTCGCTCCCAGAAGGCTCGGCTGCAAATCTGGACAGACCTGCTCGACCGCGACGAGCTGATGGAGTACGCAATCGCGTCTTATGAAGTGGCGCCGCTGCTTTCCGAATACTCGCCTCGTATCAATCCGCAGCAGCTAAAACACGCGCTGATCTCACGCCACGAACGTGAGCGAGTAGAAAAACTAATAGAAGAGCATGGAAAACTTTCCTGCGAGAGTCTTTACTCAGCCATGGCTCGCGTCGCAGGATGCCGCAGCGCCGAGCGCAGCAAGGTCGCGGGACGTTTTCTCCGCGATTTCATGCGCTATCACCGGGATCTGCGCCGGCTGGAAGCGTTGAACGGTGCGCTCGATAGCGTAAATCTGGTCGGCAATCAGAAAATCCGCGATCTCTCGGCCATGAACGGAACTCTTTATGAGTTCATGCTGCCGCAGGAGCGAAAGCTCGATGAAGATAAGATCCTGCGGCATGTGATTGTTAAAGCCGATGTGCGCGATTCTTCGCGACTTACTCGTTCGCTGCTCGAGCGGGGGATGAACCCGGCTTCCTATTTCAGCCTGAATTTTTATGATCCCGTGAACAAGTTGCTGGCGAAGTATGGCGCGGAGAAGGTTTTTCTTGAAGGCGACGCAATTATTCTTGGATTGCTCGAGCGCCAAGGCGACAAAGGTCTTGCGGTAAGCCGCGCTTGCGTTCTGGCGCGCGAGATCATTGAAATTGTGCGCGGCTACAATCAGTTGCTTCAGCGCGCCGGTTTGCCTGGCCTGGAGCTGGGAATCGGAATCTCCTTCCAGGACTCCGCGCCCATGTATCTCATGGATGGCGAAGATCGGATTATGATATCCGAGGCGCTGAATGAAAGCGATCGCCTGTCCTCCTGCAACAAGCGCGTGCGTAGGAGCATGGAGCGGCTCAATAGCCCGTTCAATGTTTACGCATTTCAGACGGTCAGCGATGCCCATGCCGCCGAAGGCCCAGAAGATTTCATCATGAAGTACAACCTGAACGGCATTCGGATAAGCGAAGCCACGTTTCAGCGGCTGCAGCAGGAAATCTCACTCGAACGTTGCCGTCTGTCATTCCCGCAGCTATGGGGCAGCGAAGAATTCCGTTTGCTCCTGGGTACCGTACCGATCGGGAACGATATCTTCCGCAAAATTGTGGTGCGCGCTAGCCGCATCCCGCAAATTGATCCTTCCAGCTTTTCGTTGCAACAATGGACTGAGCGTTCTTACTACGAGGTTTGCACGAATCCCGCTGTTTATGCGGCTTTGGAAGGAAAGGCGGCCGCGGGAAGGTAGTTCATCGGCGGCCTTTGCGATCGTTCTTTGCGAACTTTGCGGTTACAAGCTTCTAACCGCAGAGGACGCTGAGGATTCGCAAAGCAAAAAACGTGCTTCATCTAAAACCCCGATCTCGTTCGGCTCACCCGGAACGGAATCGCGACCACCGCTTCAAGATCGACCGCGTTGCCATTTTTCGTTGCGGGTTGGAATCGCCAGTGTGTCAGTGCGGCCCGAGCATACGCGTCGAGCCGGTCATCCACCCCTTGCAGCACGCGCACATCGCCGACCGAACCGTCGCTGCGGATGATGGCGTACAGCGTCACCGTGCCCTGAACGTTGCGTCTCATCAACTCCAGAGGGTAGGCGGGATCGACTTTTTGGACCGCGACTGGCGCGGCAAGATCCCCTTTATCACGGCTGTTGCTTAACTCAGCAAAGCGGATGACCCAGCTTCCGCCGGATGAGTTGAGATTCGGCATGTTTAGGGTCATTGAATAGAACTTTCGATTACCGAAAACTTTCTTCTCGAGGTCTGTCGCACCGCTTGCGGAAATCTCTGTCGCGGGTCGCGACGGCGAAGCGCTCGATACGCGCGGGGGAGTTACGTTGGCGACGAGTGCGTCATTGCCCCTAGCCGCTTGCGAAGAGCCGCCGTCGGCTCCATCTGCGCCCCCCTGGCCTACGACTGAGCTGCTTTGCGCAGCCGGCCCTGCGCCGACATGCAAACCTGCAGGCAGCCCGCTTGCGCTGTGACCCGATCCCGTGCCGCTTCCATCGTGGCTTGTTCCGGTCGCTACGTCCGGGGTTCCGGACGCTCCATGTTTGCCCTGCGGTGTTGCGGAAAATGTGCCACGACGATTGCCCGCGGGCGGATCAATCAGCCCATTGATCGCTGCCGGGTGAATGCTGAGCGCGATGAGTTGTCCAGCGCGACTCGATGTGCCGGTTCCGGCAACGGCAGGTGGTGGAGGGACAACCGCGCCACCCCCGCCCAGCGCAGGCGCTCCTCTCGGGACGGCGCGCTGCTCCGCCATCGGCAGCCGTGGCGAGGGGGCGATCACATCCGAATGGCCGATATTAATGTCTCCAAACTTTCGCGCAGCGGTCACATCGACATTCGGCGGCGGGGCGACTACAGCCCCCTGCGGACTTTGCAAACCGCGAGTATTCAACTCCTGAAGCGCAGGTGGAGGCGCGACCACAGCCTGCTGCAAGGATGGCCCTTGATGCTGCATCGCTCGGGCGACATCGGGAGGTGGCGCGACGACTGATATGGGCGAGGCGGGAAGGTTCATCTCTGCAACCGCGCGGGCTGCCAATGGGACCGGCCCGGGCATCTGCGTCCAGGAGACGACGTTAGGCAGCGGGACGTCGTGATTGAGTTTGACATCAGGCGGAGTGATGATGGTCTGAGTGTGGTTGTCCGCTTCCGGCGGCACAGAGAGGATCGGCTGTGGAGCGTACTCCGGCTCGCCTTTTTCCTGCTGTTGGATTTGCCGGTCGCCCGTATCTAAGGGTGGCAGGTATTCCGAAGGTGAGTAAGAAATGACTTCATCCTTAGTAAGTACGAGTTGATTAAGTATGCGCGGCTGAGGCCAGAGCTGGACCGCTCCCCACAGCAGCGCAATCACTGTGACGTGATAGATCGTGGATTGCGCAAACTTCGACCATGGCAAGCCAGAACCGACGAACACATCGGTCCAGAATTCGGCTGGGGCGAATGAAATCTCCACCCCGCTCGGAGAGCTGAAAAGATCGCAGATATTTCTGAGGAACTGCCTGCGCCACGGCTCCAGTTGCACCAGAAACTTAACTTCGGGAACGGTTATGGCGGCTGCATCGGTCGAGGAGTCTGGGAATTCCGAGGATGGTTTCATGCGAGACAACAAGTGAGCCAGAGAACATCATTATAGCTGCCGAACCCGCAGCGTGCGTTCTGAGGCCGATCTTTCGATGCCCATTCTGGGAGATGCAGACATTCCGGCTTTGTCGCAGTAGAATCGCCGTGCGAACCCATTTCGCACTAGCTCCAATCCCGCGAGGAACAAGGAATGCCGGATAAGGCCTCCGCTACCCAGGCAGCGACCCACATCGATTCCATTTTGCAAGAGCGGCGGAAGTTTGAATGCCCCGAACACTTCCGCCAGCAAGCGCATATTAAAAGTCTGGAAGAGTACGAGCGCATTTACCGCGAGTCCGTAGAGCAGCCGGAACAGTTCTGGGGACGTATTGCCGAGGAATTGCATTGGTTCAAAAAATGGGACAACGTTCTGGAGTGGAATTGCCCGTGGGCCAAGTGGTTCTCCGGAGGCCAATTCAATCTCTCCTACAATTGTCTCGATCGCCATGTTCAAACCTGGCGCAAGAATAAAGCGGCGCTGATCTGGGAGAGTGAGCCAGGGGAGGTTCGCACGCTTACCTATCAGCAGCTTCATCGCGAAGTGCAGAAGTTTGCCAATGTTTTGAAATCTCTCGGGGTGAGGAAGGGTGATCGCGTTGCAATTTACATGGGCATGACGCCGGAGTTGCCCATTGCGATGCTGGCTTGCGCCCGCATCGGCGCGCCGCATACGGTTGTATTCGGCGGATTCTCATCCAACGCTCTCATTGATCGCATCCACGACTCCCAAGCTGTTGCTGTGATCACGCAGGATGGTTCATATCGTCGTGGGTCAGAAGTGAAATTGTTTCCCGCGGTTGAAGAGGCCTTGAAATCTTGCCCCTCGGTGAAGCACGTGATCGTTTACAAGCGCACAGGTTCAGCAATCAAACTACAGTCGGGCCGCGATCATTGGTGGCACGAACTGATGGCGAAAGCTTCCGACGAATGCCCCGCCGAGCCGCTCGATGCCGAGCACCCGCTCTACATCCTCTATACCTCTGGAACGACCGGCAAGCCGAAGGGAGTGGTGCACACAACGGCGGGTTACTCGATTGGAATCTACATCACAGCCAAGTGGGTTTTCGATCTGAAGGAAGAAGATACCTATTGGTGCACTGCCGATATCGGCTGGGTTACTGGCCACAGCTATATCGTCTACGGACCTCTGCTCAATGGCGCTACCAGCCTGATGTATGAAGGCGCGCCGAATTTTCCCGAGCCGGACCGTTTCTGGAGCATTATCGACCGGCACAAAGTGAATGTCTTTTACACCGCGCCCACGGCGATCCGCACGTTCATAAAATGGGGCGACGAATGGCCGAAGAAGCACAAGCTCGACAGTCTGCGTTTGCTGGGGACGGTCGGCGAGCCGATCAATCCAGAAGCCTGGATGTGGTACCGCGAGGTGATTGGGCACGATCGCTGCCCGATTGTTGATACCTGGTGGCAAACCGAAACCGGGCACATCATGATCAGCCCAATTCCGGGCGCTATTGCGGCAAAACCAGGGTCAGCGACGCGCCCCATTCCTGGAGTCGTTCCAGCAATCGTGAACATGCAAGGCGAGCCGGTTCCCGATGGCTCCGGCGGATTTCTGGTTATCAAGCAGCCATGGCCGGGCATGCTGCGCACCATCTATGGCGATCCCGACCGCTACGTGAAGCAGTACTGGTCGCAAATTCCCGGCGTCTATTTCACCGGTGATGGAGCACGCAAAGACAAAGACGGTTATTTCTGGGTGATGGGCCGCGTGGATGACGTGATCAACGTGAGCGGGCACCGGCTCAGCACGATGGAAGTCGAATCGGCTTTAGTGGCGCACGATGCGGTCGCTGAAGCGGCCGTGGTAGGCCGCCCCGACGAGCTTAAGGGTCAGGCTATTGCAGCTTTCGTCACGCTGGAGCAAGGCCGGAAGCCCACTCCTGAACTAAAAGAAGAATTGAGAAAGTGGGTAGTCAAAGAAATTGGCGCGCTGGCCAAACCCGAGGACATTCGATTTACTGACACCCTCCCTAAAACCCGCAGCGGTAAGATCATGCGCCGGCTGCTACGCGAATTGGCCACCAGCGGGGACGTGCAGGGCGACACCACAACCCTTGAAGATTTCAGCGTCATTGCCAAATTGAAAGAGAGCGAAGAAGCATAAAGTCTGAATGGTATTTATTATGTAGCGTCGGCCTCCGGCCGGCTGTCTGGCGGGCGTCCCCGCTATCGGGCCGCCGAGACGGCGGCGCTACCTTCGACTCTGTAATTAGCACTACTCTCCAGCGCCCATCAT
>DAIMDJ010000006.1:1539-23402 GCA_036725905.1 Terriglobales bacterium | reverse complement strand
CCTCGCACGTAGATCGGCAAGAAGAAATAAACAGGGCCCAGTTCATACCGAATGGCTGGCTGCAAAGCTTGTATGCCTCGAGCTGAGTCGCCTCGATTAGATTCCAGTAGCGCTTGAGCGCAAGGAATGAAGACGCTATTCGCAACAGTGTCGACAGGATAGCGCCTCTTAAGTTCATCAACGATGCCTTGCGCTTGCTTGGAATCCCCCGTCAGGGCGAGTGCTACGGCAATCGCAGGCAGGTTCGTTCGCTTGCGCGAGAGAGCGAGGCTTGTTGCGGCTCGTTCACGCGCCTGCCCAAAATTGCCAACCTCCGCTTCGAGTAGGGCTTCGAAAGCCGCTACACCAGCGCCACTGTCTTTGAAATTGTTTTCTCTGGCGATCTGCAGCGCTTGCGTAGAAAGCTCACGAGCAGACTTCAATTTACCCAGATAGGCAGCCCTCGCAGTAGCAGCACCATCCAGTAATATGCGCGAGTGATCGACAGCTTTTCCCGCTCGCTGACCAACAGTTCGTCGCCCTGGCTGTAGGCCTTGAGAGCTTCCAACGAAGATGTAGTCGCCTCTTGCACGGGCTTGTCAAACTTTTGGATCGAGGCAAGAGACTCACCTAGCTTTTCGCGAAGCCGAGAAGCGGCGGAGCTAATGCGGGCAGAACCTTTTCTTTCGCGTCGGCGGTAACCTGCTCGCGAGCCAGTGTGTCGCCGCTGCGGCAGTTCACCGCCTCAAGCGACATTACGTACTGGCTGCCCAACGCTGCAATTGTTCCGTTCAGCGGCCTTGATATTTTCGCGCACGCAGACGCGCAGCGAACTCGTTTTGGCCAGCATGGTAATCAGTTCATCCGTCATGCCGTCGGCGAAGAAGTCTTGCTCCTGGTCCCCGGAGAGGTTGTCGAGAGGCAGCACTGCCACGGACTGGACGGTTACCGTGCTCGTCCGCACGAAGGACCGGTTTAACCAGCCGCGCGACCACGCAACGATCAGTAGTGCCAGAAAGATGAGGACAGCAGTCCCGAGAACAATATTGCGCAGCGGCGCTGCCGAAAAGCGACCAGCGGCCGCTGCAACGGTGAGATTGGAATCGCGCCGCCATCCATGCGATCCGGACTGAGTGTTCCGGCTTCCGGTCCCACATACGCTGCGAAGCTGGGAGTCTGCTGCTTCTTCCATTTTCGACGTTGGCGACAGCTGCGACGAACCGGTATCCTTTGCCCTTCACCGTCTGCACAAAACGCGGCTGGTCGGAATCGTCCTTCAGCGCCTGCCTGATCTTGCGAATCGCTGTATTGATCCCGTGTTCGGTATCTACAAAAACGTCATTGCCCCAGAGACGCTCAATGATTTGCTGCCGCGTGACCAGGTGGCCGTCCTTTTCCAGCAGTAGGATTAACAACTCCATGGGAACTTTTTCAAGCTTGACGGGAACACACTGGTCCACATAACGGGTCACCTCAGCGGAATTCGCATCACTGCGGACTCGCCAGCGAGTGTGGCGTTTTGAGAGCAACGGTGAACTAGATCGAAGCCACGGCCGGGCTCCGGTCGCAAAACCTGAGCCCGGCGAAAAGCCTCGGCACCAACAACCGCCGAACCGCCCATTCATGTGATGAAGATGAGTTCTGATCATTAGCCCTTACGCTTGTAGTGAATCGGCCACAGCACTTCCCATGTTTTCCCACCGTCGAGAGACCGCTCCCAACTCCAATCGAATTCGTTCCGGCCGATGTTCTTGAAGACCATCCTTTGCTGAACCTTCGATCCGTCGGGCCGGACGGCTTCCCGCGCGAGCACCATCTGCCCATCTTTAAATTCACCGCTGAAATCAAGATAACCGCCCTCATTGTCAACCCAGGTCTGCTTCCACCTGCCAGCGCGAGCCTCGAATATGGAGACGCTGCGGCCGCGAAGATGCATGGACTCGCCGCCCGAGAAGTTCTCCTCGACGATGCAGCCGTCGAGAATGCGGTTGATGCTGTTTGTGCCATGCCCGGCATCACCGGTGCTATTCCCCGGCCACGTGAGCTCCCAGTCGCCTAGCCAGAAATCCATTTGCTTCTGCTCAGGCGCCGAGCAGGGTTGGGGCTGTGATTTTGTTGCGGTCGTATCTTGTGCAACCGCGATGGCGGTCAACAGGAACGTAACGCCCAGCGCGAAAACATGAGACTTAGCCATGACTGCCCCTCTTGGTGAGACGGAGCGGCGCAAAAAATGTTGGCCCTCAACCAAGTATTTTTTTCGCCGTCATCCCGGACAGATCGCCGCGGCTGGCTTTCAAAACCTTGTTCGACGAACCTGAGCGTTCAGTGTTAGGTCTTCAACACGTCCGCCTCGTGTATAGTGTGGGGCTAATCCCCTGCCCGATGCGCGGAGTGGTTTATCGATGAATGTATCGATGCTTATATTCATATTGGCCGCATCTATCCTAGCTGCGGCGTGGCTGGGATTGTATATCGCTAAACGTCGTGGTCACCCCTTCCTTGAGACGCAGGCCGATCCTCAGCCTTGGAGCCTCCCGCAACTCGTGTTGGCGAGCTTCTTAACCCTGTTCGCCGAGCTGGCCTTTATCCGCTGGATCGCCGTTGAAGTCCGCGTCTTTGCGTACTTTAAGAACCTGACTTTATTGCTGTGCTTTGTCGGTTTCGGACTTGGCTGTGCTCTGGTCAGCGAAAGAGTCCGATGGTCCGCGGCCCTCAAAGCGTTCCTTGGGTTAGTTCTGATAGTCCGCTTACCCTGGAGCCAAGGACCGCTGGAGCGGCTTTCGCAGAATCTAGGCGCGGCAGCAGATGTCAATATCTGGGCGACTGGCAACCAGTGGCGCTGGGTACCGTTCTGCGGTGCGGCCTTACTCGCTGCCGCTTTGTTCCTGCTCATTGTCGTCGTCTTTATCCCACTGGGGCAAACGGTGAGCCGGCAGATGAATGCCGCGCAGCGTCCGTTATCAGCCTATTCATGGAATCTACTGGGCAGCCTGCTAGGGATCCTCGCGTTTTTGGGAATTAGCCGGATTATGCTGCCTCCCACCTTCTGGCTGAGTGCGGTTCTTCTCGGCTTTGCGATTTTGCAGGCCGGACGGAGAGAACGGTTGCTAGTCACAGGGCTGATCGTTCCGCTGGTTCTGCTGCTCCACGACCCTGCGCAACACGATGGCTATATTGTTTGGACTCCTTATCAACAAATTCAATATTCGCGGCACTACGCCGGCAATGGAGACTTTGCCGCAGGGTTTCTCCGGGTCAATCACACCGGGTACCAATCCATAGTGAATCTTTCCTCCTGGTTTCTAGCACGGCATCCCAACCTGTTATTAGGGCCTGCTGATGAAAATCCTTACAATCTGCCTTTTCGTTTTGCCGTGCCTCAGCCTCATGTATTGGTGGTCGGCTCGGGTACTGGAAACGACGTAGCTGGGGCGTTGCGCAATGGTAGCCGGGCAGTCGATGCAGTGGAGATTGATCCCGCCATCCTTGAGATCGGACGCCGCGAGCATCCCGAGGGCCCTTATGATTCGCCACGCGTTTCGATCTATGTGACAGATGCGCGACGATTCCTGAAGCGGAGCACTGCTCGTTACGATTTGATTCTTTTTGGTCTGCTCGATTCGCACACGCAGTTTTCAGACTATTCCAACATGCGAATCGATAACTTCGTATATACAGAACAATCTTTTCGCGAGGCGATGCAGCACCTGAATCCGAATGGAATCGTCTTTGTGAAGTTTCAGGTCGATCGGCCGTGGATGGCCGTCCGCATCGCTGAAATGTTACGCGGGGTTTTTGGCAAGCCTGCTGTGGTATTTAGGACTGAAACCGGCTACGGCGCCAATGCAACATGCTTCGCGATATCTATTGGCAATCGAGTTGAGGATGCATTGGCCGCCGATCCACGGCTGGCGCAATTTGTGCGCAAAACGGCAAGAGCGCTCGATTCGGGGCGGATTCCGATCACAACCGATGACTGGCCATACCTCTACCAGCAAGGGCGCTGGATTCCGCGAACCTACTACTCAGTGGGATTGCTCGTCCTTGTTATCGCCGCCGGGCTGTACTCGCAGATCACGGCAGCTGCCCGCCGTTTACCATCGCTTTTTTTCTTTGCCATGGGAGCTGGGTTTTTGTTGCTCGAGACGCAACTCGTTTCCCGACTAGCCCTGTTCTTCGGAACGGTGTGGCAAGTGAATGGGATCGTCATCTCGGCGTTGCTTCTGGCTCTGTTGCTCGCCAACATCCTTGTGGAGCATGGCAAGAATTTTCTCCGGCGACCCTGGATTTTTGGCGGCCTGCTTGCCGGTTTGGCCGTGGCCTACTTGATACCGTTTGACCGAATTCCAGTATCAGCGAGTGTGGAGGGGATAATCGCCGCGGCGGTTTTTGCCATGCCGGTTGTTTGTGCAGGCTTGTTGTTCGCATTGGAATTTCAGACGGTTGATTCCCCGAGTGCAGCTCTGGGGGCAAACATGCTAGGGGCGGTTGCGGGCGGGCTCATGGAGAATCTCTCCTTGGTGATCGGGATGCGTGCATTGCTGCTGGTAGCGATGGGTCTGTACTGCCTGGCTGGCATTGGGCTCTGGCGGCGCTGGCGGCCTGCGGCTTTCGTGGAAAGCGGTGCCGGTAACCGCCACGCAAGAGTTGTGCAGTCTGTCTCCAACTATTGAACTCGGTCAGGTCAAGCTTTGTCTTCTGTGATACACCTTTAGGCTTGATTCTCCAGCAAGCCATTTTTTTATTTTTCGCTGGCATCCTGGGCGGAGCGCTCAACGCTGTGGCTGGAGGCGGCAGTTTCATCTCATTTCCCGCGCTGCTTTTCACCGGTGTTCCTCCAATTCCAGCGAATGCAACCAATACGCTGGCCCTTTGGACGGGCGTAACCGCCAGCGGCGGTGCATACCGCAATCGGCTGGACGTGCCCCGGCGCGTAATGATTCCGCTGATCGCAACCAGCTTGCTCGGCGGCGCAGCAGGCGCCGTGCTCCTGCTGAAGACTCCCGCCCACACCTTTATGCGCGTGCTGCCGTGGCTGATGCTGGGCGCCACGCTGCTCTTTATTTCTGGCAATCGTCTTTCCCGCGGGCGGCCATCGAGTGTGGGAAACGAAGCTGGCGCCGGAGCAATTGCGGGTGCCTCAATTTTCGAGTTAGTGGTGGCAATTTATGGAGGCTATTTCGGCGGCGGCGTAGGAATTGTGAATCTGGCCATGCTCACTGCGATTGGCATGACGGATATTCACTCAATGAATGCGCTCAAGAGCGTGTTAGGTAGCGCGATCAACGGCATTGCCGTGCTCGTCTTCATTATGCGACGGGCTATCTTTTGGCCTCATGCCGCGATCATGGTTCTGGGGGCAATCGTCGGTGGATACTTCGGCGCCCATTACGCCTTGCGGCTGCCACAGGCTTGGGTGCGTTGGTTCGTGATATTCGTCGGGGCAGGGATGACGGCATATTTCTTTGCGAAGGCATACTAAAGAGCTTCGGATAGCAGATCTGTCAGGGCTGCTGCAGCTCAAGAGCATAAATTTCCTGAGTGCTCGTATCGCGGACAAACAGAGGCGTGCCATCAAATGCGATGCCACTCCAGGACCCAAGCTGCCAATTGAAATACCGGCGGAGCCCCTTCAAGCTAAGCAATTCTTCAGACTTGTTTCCGCCCACCTTCACCCGCCGATACGACTGGTCCTTTCCAAAGAACCAATCAAAATAGACGTACCTGCTGTCGCGGGACCAATTAGGAAAGCCGACGGTGTGACCCTCGTCCGCCCAAACGGCCCATTTCTGCGTCTTGAAATCATAAAGCATCAATTTTTGTGAGTCGCCAGAGAGAGCAGCAAGATAATGCCCATCCGGTGACCAGCGGGGACTGAATAGACCCTTAGAACCGGGAACGGTTGAGAGTTGATGCGAATTTAGATCCAGAATGCGAATTTCATAATCCTCGGGATCGCCGCTACCTCCGAACACGATTTGCCGGCCGTCAGGCGACCAAGTGGGATCGACGAGACTGCGGTTCTCGGACAGTAATTCCTGAACGGCACCGCCCTGAGCGGAAACCAGAGACAGATTCCAAGGTTTTCCAGGCTGGGTAGTGCAGAGCACGATTCGCTTCCCGTCTGGCGACCAGCGCGGCAGCATGGATGATACCGGCGGGTATGTGAGCTGAAGGCGCTCGCTGCCATCCACGCGGCTGCGCCAGAGCGTCCCATCAGGAATATCAGCGTACGTAATCCACTGGCCATTTGGCGAAAAGTCAACCTCTTCGGCCGGAATTCCGGAAAGAAATGGGACAAATTGCGAGGAACGGGAGTCGTAGCGTACAAGTTCGCCCCGCGGCTGCGAACCAATCACAAACATCCGCTTGCCATCTCTGGCGGGCAATGCCCAGTCGAAATTAAGAGGGCCCGTAGTGAGCTTAACGGGAGTGGATGCAGACTTGCGAAACCAGTTCCTGCCCTCTGGCACCGCCCAGATATTGAAACCGCTGCTATCGCCATGGGTGAAAATGTAATAGGCGCCGTCCGCTGTCCATTGACCGTTGCCCACCGTGGGGGGATTGGTCCAGCCAGGAAAAACCTGGTGCAGACCAGTTCCGTCCGTCGTTGCTTCCCACAATGAAATATCGTTCGTCGCGTCACGCACGGTAAAGCGAATGCTACGCCCGTCAGGTGAGAATCTGGTTCCGAACGGAAATCCCGAAGCGGTTAGCAGTTTGCGGGGCTGGCTGCCATCCGTCTTCGCCGAATAGAGATCATGGCCGTGAGCATAAATAAGCTCGTGCCCGTCCGGTGACCACGTTGCGTCATGCGCCATAATGTTGGCCAAGCGCCGGGGAGACCCAGCAGGCAATGGCACGGTCCAAATAGCCTCTTCTGGTTCAGTGCCAGAGAACGATCCCACGAGCAGCTGCGAGCGGTCATGTGAGATATCGACCGCCTGACTATTAGTGAACGGAGTCGGAATTGCGGCCACCTCGCCGCCGCTTGTCGAAACCTGAGCAAGGACGAACTGATCGCCAGAGATTTCGTTGAAGTAAATGCGCGCGTTGTCGGAGAGCAGCGGTCCTGATTTGGGAAGGTTGTCATGGGTGATCTGGGTAACGTTCGAAACCTTAGGTGCGGGCGGCGATTTCGTCCACCACATCGCTGCTGCAACAAGGATCAACACGGCCACCGCAATCGCAATTGAGGGCCATCGAACTCGGAGCCTGCGGGTTGGCGAAGCATTGCCAACAGGCACTTTCCCGGAAGTTGTATCGCGCTTCAAGCGCCGGAGGTCAGCGCGCAGCTCGGCGGCGCTCTGGTAACGGACGTCGCGATCTTTCTCCAGCGCCTTATTTATGATTCGTTCCAGCTCCGGAGGCATTTCCGGATTGAGCCGGAACGGCGTGGCAGGATCTTTGTTGAGAATGGAATTAAAGATCGCGGCGCTGGTGTCTCCACGAAAAGGAAGCGCACCGGTGGTGGTCTCGTATAAGACCGCACCGAACGAAAAGATGTCGGTACGGCCATCGAGATCTTTTCCCAGCGCCTGCTCGGGAGACATATAGGCAACTGTACCGAGAGCGCTGCCCGGACTGGTGAGATGTTCACTGATCGTGGCCGCACTTTGACCGACCGGGGCACCAACCGAACTCATTTTAGCGAGACCGAAATCGAGAATTTTGGCGTGTCCGCGATCGGTCACGAAAAGATTTGCCGGCTTAATATCGCGATGGACGATGCCTTTGGCATGGGCGGCTTCGAGAGCGTCGGCAACCTCGATACCGATGTCGAGGAGGCGCTCAAGTTCGAGTGGGCGGCCAAAGAGCAATTGTTTGAGTGTCTTCCCTTCCAAGTACTCCATAACAATGAAGGGCCGTCCGTGATCTTCGCCAATTTCGTGGATGGTGCAGATATTTGGATGGTTCAGCGCCGATGCAGCGCGGGCTTCACGGCGGAAGCGCTCGAGGGCTTGCGAATCTTGTGCGACGGCATCGGGCAGAAATTTCAAGGCTACAAAACGGCCCAGTTGAGTATCTTCGGCGCGATATACCACACCCATGCCTCCGCCGCCCAGCTTGTCCAGGATTCGGTAATGCGAGACCGTTTGCCCAGGAATGGAATCTGTGTCGGGCATAGGCGGCAACATCTTAGCAGAGAAAAAAGATGCTAATCAGATTTCAGCGGACTGGGACGCAAGCCCCGCACCAGCAAAGCAAACTTACTGAGCCGGCGCCGAGACGTGCTCGTGCACAATCACCCACTTGCCACCCTGGTTCTCAAAGACAACCGTCCAGCGCCAAGTGGCCAGCTCCCGCTTGCCATTTTTCAGAGTCGCATCTTCCTTTATTGTGGAAGTAGCCCAGTAGGAGTTTCCAGCGGAATGGACCTGGGCATCGTCATTCACAGTGAACTTCCCGGACTTATAATCTGCAAGTTCCTTTTTCACCCCACTCTGATACTCATCCCAACTGTCGTACTTGAGCGGTGCGATATCAAAAAACACATGCGGACCCTGGGCATAGAACTGTGCAACATTGGCAGGGTCGAGAGTGCCCCAACCGTCCCAGATCTTTTGCATATACGCTTTGTCGGGAGCCGGACCGGTTGCCTGTGGCTTCTTGACAGATTTCTTCTGTGCCGCAAATCCTGAAAGACTGACTGCGACTAGGCAAAGTAAGACAGTGAAGACGCGCTTCTGCATTGAGTTTCCTCCGATTCGGCGACAGATTGTCGCACAGAACCGTGAAAACGCAAAGCACACGAACGGCTGTACGGTAGTGTCTCAGTTTGACCCTAAACGGAGCTCGGACTCGGATCCCGTCCCATGCGCCAGTGCGCGAATAGGCGACTAGACGGGACCGGAGTGAGCCTTCTGTAATCGCCAAATGAGATACGGCAGCACCGTGAGCGTGAGAATCACCAACGCATGTAGCAGGCCGTCGGAAATAGCCTGACCGGAGACCCCAAGGGTGAAGAAGTTCATACTGATGTGGCCGAGTCCGCCAGGCACTGCCGTTCGACTCGCGTGAATTCGGGAGGTGGCGCCCATCCATGCGATCAGGACCAAACCGACAGTGAGCCAAACCGCTTTCAATCTTTGACGGGCGGCGATGAGACCGATTCCCCAACCGACGAGAACCGGCGCGCCGAAATAGTATAACTTGCCGGCCTGAAAATAAATATTCGCGAACCCGTACATTGGGCCTGTTGGGCTGCCGAAAGGCGTATCGGCTCCCGGCAGAAAAATCCTCCAACCAAACCACAAGTAAACACAGGCAACGAAATAGGCCCCAGCCAAAAGGCAGAGGGGGGCGAGACAAAACATCGCCCACGGCGCTCGGACGCACCAGGATTGGAACTGGCGCTGCTCGATCATCGCCTTGGCGAGATTATCCACCCCGCCAAGCCGGGCGAGCGCAGCGGATTCCGCATCCGCTCGGCTGCGGCCCGCGCGTTCTTCTTCCGCCCTCAGGTCGGCCAGATGATCGGCAAGTTCGGTCAGATAACGCCGCACATGCCGTGGCGTGACGCCAGCCCGCAGCAAGCGTTCGCGAAGTTCATGGAATGGCTTCGCCATGTTGCCCTCCTGTCAGCAGCTTTTGAATTGCGACCACCAGATTGGTCCAAGCCTCCGACAGATCGTCCAATCGATGCGATCCTTTGACCGTTACGGAATAATAAATACGGCTACGGCCATTGACCTTCTTGCGTCGCGACCTGAGCGCGCCATCGCGTTCCAACCCGTGCAGCACGGGATAGACTACACCTTCGCCGACTGCAATCACCGCGTCGGTACGGCTACGGATCGCTTGAACAATCTCATAGCCATACATCTCCTCTTGCTGGAGTAGCCTGAGGATCAGGAGCTCCGGAACTCCATTCATAAAATTCGGATTGGTCTCGCGCGCTGCCATCGAAGACCCAGAATACCTCGCGGTTCGATGTATTGCAAGCTAACAGACGCTGACGTCTTCAACTATTGAAACGTCTTTCCTGGCCAGAGGCTATTTTTAAAGTGAGAAACTACCGGCTGTACGTTTAGTTTGACGCTATTCCGAAGCGCACGGTAAAATACCTTAGTTTGCCTGTACTCGCGGCTCCGTTCTGGGGCCGCCCGCAATCGCTGCTGAGAGCGCCGACGCGGAACACAGCAAGCATAAGGAAATCAGCAGGTTCGCCGAATCGCGACAGATGCGATCGGTAACCACGGAGGCATAGCTATGTACGCGGTCATCCGCACGGGCGGAAAACAATACCGGGTCGCGCCCGGCGATGTAATTCGCATCGAGAGCCGAGCTAGTGCCGACAGCAACCTTGAGTTCAGCGATGTGCTGGCAGTCTCCGGCGGCGAGGGACAGATTGGACGTCCGCCATCGGATGCCCGGGTTCTCGGGCACGTAGTCGAACAGGGACGCGGCGACAAAATCCTCGTGTTCCACTACAAACGGAAGAAACAGTACAAGAAGATCGCCGGCCATCGGCAGCCGTTCACTGCGGTGCGTATTACGGAGATTGCGTTTAATGGCCAAAAGTTCACTGCTCCCGAGCTTTCGAAGAAGGAAGCGAAACCGAAGAAAATGAAGACGTCGGCAGAGCCTGTAGAGATCGCCCCGGAGGCTGAAGCCAAAGCTGCGAAAGCTCCGGCGAAGAAGAAAGCGGCAGCGAAGAAACCGGCGGCAAAGAAGTCTGCGCCGAAGAAAAAGAAGTAACTGAAAGCTGACGGCTGAGAGCTGATAGCCTGTTGGAAACTAACGCAACTGGAAACTAAGTCATGGCACATAAAAAAGGATTAGGCAGTTCACGAAATGGACGTGATTCGAACGCCCAGCGGCTGGGCTTCAAAGCATTCGGCGGGCAAGTTGTCCCCGGCGGGACGATCATTGTGCGGCAGCGCGGCACTCGGGTGAAGCCGGGCCTCAACGTTGGGCGTGGCAAAGACGACACGCTATTCGCCAAGATTTCCGGCCGAATCAAGTTCATGGACAAAGGCTCCATGGGCAAGTTCGTAATGATCGAGCCACTGGAAGCGAATTAGCCGACGATTACCATCGGGCGCATTTAGGTATGCGGCCCGCAGCCTCGCCTTCGGGTTGGGGCTTTTTTATTTAAGCTCTCAGCTGTCGGCTATCGGCTTTCAGTTAACCCGAAGTTTAGACGCAATCCAGGCCAACACTGATAGCTGAGAGCTGACGGCTGATAGCTGACTATGTTCATCGACGAAGCTAAAATCCGGGTTAAAGCTGGCGGCGGCGGGAACGGCTGCGTTGCCTTCCGGCGCGAGAAATATGTTCCGCGCGGCGGACCTTCCGGTGGCGATGGCGGCAAGGGCGGCGACATCTACATGGAATCCAGCGAGCGCCACAACACGCTCGTCCACTTCCGTTTCAATCCCGAATACAAAGCGCAGCGCGGACGTCACGGTGAAGGCGCCAACAAAACCGGCCGCGAGGGCGAAGACATCATCCTTAAAGTTCCGGTGGGAACGATCCTATACGACGATGAAACCGGAGAGAAAATTCACGACTTCTCTCAGCCCGATGAGCGCATCGTCGTTGCTCGCGGTGGCCGAGGCGGACGCGGCAACGCCCGGTTTGCGACTTCCACGCATCAGGCTCCTCGCGAGCACGAAGATGGCCGCCCAGGAGAGGAACGCGTTTATCGCCTGGAGCTCAAGCTGCTCGCCGATGTGGGACTGGTCGGATATCCCAACGTTGGCAAGTCTACTTTGATTTCCCGCATTTCTGCCGCCCGGCCAAAAATCGCCGATTATCCTTTCACCACATTGGAGCCGAATCTCGGCGTGGTTGTGGTTGGCCAACCTCCCGATGAAAAAAGTTTCGTCGTTGCAGATATTCCCGGACTGATTGAGGGCGCCCACGCCGGCTCGGGCCTTGGCACTCAGTTCCTCCGCCACATCGAACGCACGCGGCTTTTGGTACATTTGGTTGATGTGTCGGACGCCAGCGGCCGGCCCGATCCGGTGAAAGATGTCGAGGTGATCAAGGCCGAGCTAGCTAGCTTTGGAGCGAAGCTGGACGAAAAGCCTATGATCATGGCGGCTTCAAAAATCGACGCAGCGAACAAAGAGAAGCTCGCGAAGTTGAAGCGGTACTGCAAAAAACAGGGATACGAGCTGTTCCCGATTTCAGCGGTGACCGGCAAAGGCATCAAAGAGTTGAAGTACGAGATGGCAGAGAGAGTAGAAGAACTGCGAATGAGCCATCAGCTTTCAGCCGTCAGCTCTCAGCAAGATTCTTAGTTTCAGACATTACTCACCAACGGTAAGCGATCGCGGGTAGGATCACACATAGGAAGCGACCTGTAGCTTTTTGCAAGCTAAAGGCTGACGGCTGAAAGCTGATGGCTTTGCTTAAGCTTCCGGCACATGCGATCCGTGCTGGAAGTGATATTGCAAAATCTTTGCCGCCAGTGCTGGGTTCACCTTAGAAGATTCAGCTTCCACCATCCGTACCACCTCGCCACGGCACACCACCTCTGCAGCCGACAATCCCGCAATCTCCGCCGGCAGCACGAGATTGATCTCGAGCTGTGCGTTGGGAGCAATGGCCTCTTCGCCTCGGAACAACAAGCCGGAGCGACTGATGTTTTCCGTGGTCCCGTCGCGCCAATCGTCCTCGCCGAGAAGGCGGTACTTCAGCGGTAAATGAAGATTGAAACGCTGGGCGCGAAAGGGAGAAGTAAATTTCTCCCGCCGCGGGAACTGAGCTTCGCGAGCAAGACGAGCCATTTGGACCTCCTGAGGGAGTAGTGTGTCGAGCACCTCCCGGACTTTGGTTTTCAAAGCCGGCAGGGAGAAAGGCTTCTGGAGCAGGCTGACGCCCTCATCCAGCATCCCGTTGTGGCCAATTACGTTCTCGGTGTAGCCAGACATGTAGAGCACTCTGGTTTCTGGCCGAAGCGCGGAAATGCGTTGCGCCAGTTCGCGCCCGTTCATGACAGGCATGATGACGTCGGTCAGCAACAGGTGAATAGGCCCGGGATACGTATTGGCGACCCGGATGGCAGCAGCGCCGTCAGCGGCCTCGAGCACGGTGTATCCCTCGCCTGCGAGCGCGAAGCGCGCTAAGCGGCGGAGTTTGGATTCGTCCTCGACAAGCAGAATGGTTTCGTGTGCCTTTCCGGATGTCGCAGGAGCAACTGCAGGTTGAGGGGCAAGCGCTGCTCCGGCAGCACTGACGCGAGGCAAATAAATCTTGAATGTCGATCCCTTGCCGGGCTCGCTGTAAACCCAAATGAAGCCTTCGCTCTGCTTAATAATTCCGTAGACGGTCGAGAGGCCAAGGCCAGTGCCTTTCGGTCCCTTCGTTGTAAAGAAGGGCTCGAAGATATGAGTCTGTGTCTCGGTGTCCATGCCAGCGCCGGTATCGCTGATGGCAAGCATCACGTATTCACCGGTTTCAAGCGGGGTATGCAGGCGGGCGTAGCTTTCGTCGAGGACAACATTTGCAGTCTCGATGGTGAGTTTGCCGCCGTGGGGCATGGCATCGCGCGCATTCACGGCCAGGTTCATGATCACTTGCTCGATCTGGCCGGGATCAGCCTTGACGGCCCCAAGTTCGGAGCCAGGGATCATCACCAGCTCAATGTCCTCCCCAATCACACGGTTCAGCATGTTCAGGTTCTCTGTAACGATGCTGTTGAGGTCGAGCACCTTAGGAGCAAGCATCTGCTTACGGCTGAACGCCAGCAGTTGGCGCGTCAGAGAAGTTGCCCGCTCGGCCGCGCTGGCAATCTCCCGTGCTGGCCCGCGTAGTTGAGCGTCAGGCCCAATGCGCTCCAGCAGGAACTCGGAGTATCCGGAAATCACCATCAGCAAATTATTGAAGTCATGAGCGATGCCGCCCGCCAGCCGCCCAACCGCTTCCATTTTTTGTGCTTGCCGCAGTTGCTGCTCGAGTTTCCTGTGTTCGGTGACATCTTCTGCAAATAAATCGAAGAAGATGGTGTCCTTCTCGCCTCGTATTGCTCGCCCGGAAAAACGGACTGTAACCGTGCTGCCGTTTTTGCATGACAACTCTGCAATCAATCCTTCAAACTTGCGTAGCGATTTCAGATGATCCGCCAGCGTGAACCACTCCTGGGAGTCAGCATAGAGATTCGCCAGGTTGCGCCCGGCAAGTTCAGAGGCTGAGTCATATCCGAGAATGCCCACTAGCGCCGGGTTGACGCTTAACAGCGCGCCTTTCGAATCGCAGCGACAGATGCCATACGGCGCGTTCGTCACCAGGGAACGAAAATTGATCTCCGAACGGCGCAAACCTTCTTGAGCCGAACGCAGGGCCGCATTAAAAGAACAAATCAGGAGCGCCACAAACACAAACAGCGCCAGATGTATGATCGCCTTGCGATATTCGGATGCAGAGTGGATGCCGGCTAGAGAAAAATAGGCGCTGACGGTCAACGCGAATGATGTCGCTACCAGGCCCGGCTTCCAGCCTCCGTACCAGGCGCTGACCATGATGGCGACCGCAAACACCACCAGCCGGCTCTCGACAACATCGGATAGAAGCAAAGCCGGAATCAACGCCAGCGTAATGCTGAGAACGGCGACGCCGTATCGCAGGATGGGCGCGCGAGCGGGAGCGATGCGTGTGCGAAGAAGGGGGAGTTTCAATCGCATACGAGGCCAGCGTACTTCCCATAACGGGAAGCCGCGAGTTACGAGAGTGCATGGCTCTCCTGCACTCTTAGCATTGCACCTTTGAGTGAGTTACCCGAAGCAACCGGGATTTAATAAGGTGCAACGCGGCAACTGCGGAGCCGAAACGCGAAAGTTTCCGGAGGAAAGTCCACTCATTCGCGGTTCAAAACTTGCATTGCGGGCCGAAAAACCCGAAACTACCCAAGCTTCCGAATGAAATGCCCATGAATATTGGCCTTTTTGGTGGAACGTTTGATCCCATCCACCTGGGACACATCGCGCTGGCGCACGCCGCACGAGAGAGATTCGATCTTGGGCGGATATACTTCGTGCCCGCCAACCTTCCTCCGCACAAGCAGCGGGAACCGCTCGCCCCGTTCGCTCATCGCTATGCGATGGTGGTCCTGGCTACCATGGGCGAGAAGAGTTTCGTGCCTTCTCTGTTGGAGGCGCCGGGCGTGGTGGGAATCAACACGAAGAGCAAATCCCGATCGGATGACCACGCCGCGCGGCCCAATTACAGTATCGATACAGTGAGGCGGCTAAAGCAGTCATTAAAGAAATCTGACCGGCTGTTTTTTCTCATCGGCATCGACGCCTTCGATGACATCGCGACTTGGCATGAACCCGAAGCCCTATTGCAGGAATGCGAGTTCATCGTCGCCAGCCGTCCGGGGTATTCGCTCGCCGACGTAGCCAATGCGCTGCCCGAAAAACTGCGCCCCGCTCCCGCAGTGATCAAGCCGTTCTCCAAACAACCTGCGAAGGGCGACTTGGTGCTGAGCGGTGCGAGGGTGCACCTGCTTGACAGCGTGCATCAGCCGATCTCAGCCACTGCGATCCGTCAGGCCGCAGCCGCTAAAAAGCCGCTTAAGAAGTTCGTAGATCCGCCGGTGGAGGAATACATCAAGAAAATTGGATTGTATAAATAGGATTCTGTCCTCAGTCGTCAGCCGGCGGCCAAGAACCAGCCGACCTGCAGTCTCCCCGGAAGATCGCACTCCATTTCCTCAGCTACAATGGGATTGCCGACGCCGACCGATGACTGACGACGAATATTCTGGCCACCGACCAACGACTGAATGAAGAAAACCGACCTCCAGCGCCAAGTCACCGAAGCCATCAGCGCCTGCCAGGAAAAGAAGGCGGAAGAAATCACTGTGCTGGAACTTGAAAAGAATTCCGGCGCATTTACCGACTACTTTGTCGTGTGCAGCGGAACCAATCCGCGGCAGATTCAAGCTATCGCTGCCGAAGTTGAGGAACGGCTGCACAAAGCCGGCCTGCGTCCAACTCACGTGGAAGGCTACAAGCAGGCGGAGTGGGTCTTGCTCGATTACGTAGATTTTGTGGTGCACGTGTTCTCTGAGAAAGCGCGCAAATATTACGATCTCGAGCGCTTATGGAAATCGGCCAAGCGCTTAGAGCCTCGTGAACTGGGCGCACGCAGAAGAAAACGCGCGACCGGACGCGCAACCCGAAAAAAGCTGGCCTAGGCATCCCAAACCCGTGGATTCTCGTTGCGTTCAGGTGCGGTTAAGGACTGAAGATCTTAAACCGCAAAGTTCGCGAAGAAATTCCGCGAAGGACGCTAAACAAACCATAAAGTTAACCGGAAAAACCAAGAACAGGTTGCAATGAGTTCCGCCCAAAAATCCGGATCGCAGTGGGGGCATTCTTACCGGCTGATAGCTTCCGAGAAGTGGAAGATTAAATCAGCCGCTATGGGCCGCGATGCGACGCATGCATTGGTCGACTACGCGCGTCCGCAAGCGGGAATGCAAGTGCTGGATCTAGCCAGCGGAACTGGCGAGCCCGCGATCACCCTCGCATCGAGGATCGGCCCCGAGGGCCACGTCGTCGCGCTCGATCTCAGCCCCGAGCTTTTGCAGATCGCGGAAGAACGGGGTCGCGAACGTCACCTTACGAACCTCACCACCCGTCAGGCCGATGCCAATAATTTGCCTTTTCCCGATCAAAGCTTCGATCTCATCACCAGCCGGTTTGGCGTGATGTTCCTCGATGAAGATGCGCTGCGCGAGGCTTGCCGCGTGTTGCGACCCAGCTCACGTGCATGTTTTCTCGCGTGGGGTCCGTTCGAGCAACCCTTCTGGTCAAGCACGATGGGAGTGGTACACAAGCGTGTTGGTGGCACTCTGGTGCCGACGGATCAAGACCCGTTCAAGTATTCTCAGCCTGGCAGTCTCTCCTCAGCATTGCGCCGCGCAGGGTTTGAGCGAGTAGAAGAAGAGACCCGGACTGTCCCGTGGACATGGCCGGGAACTGCCGAAGAAGTTTGGGAGCAAGCGCGCGCCGTGGCCACACCGTTCCTCCCCATGTTCGAGCGCGTTCCGCCAGAAAAATGGGATGAGATCAACTCCGAGGTGTATCGCGCAATCAGCAAGTACATTGTGGGAAACGACATAAAATTCGGCGCAGTCGTGGTGCTGGCGTCGGGAAGAAAACCTTAACTATAAAGGAACGCAGTTCCTGGACTGCTTATGCGTGCACGGGTTCCTTTGTACGCTCATAAATCGATCTCGCGTACGAAAGCAGGCTCAGCACGGCTTTCTTCTCCGCTTCCGTATTCCAGTCTTTGTTCGAATTCGCCGCGTCGATCATGCGATCAATCCAGGCAACGAAATAAGCTGCATCTTCTACTGACCTGAGCGGTGAACCGGCCACGCTCACATAAATAGGACTGGTAGTAGCGTAAGGGTACGAATCCAGCACCGGATGCTCCGGCTTTTCACTCCAGGCGCGCAGCAGGCACCAGCCGCTGCGGGAGATTGGGATTGTATCCTCTACATCCGCGATTACGCGATCGGCATTCAATTTCAAATCCCGAGCCACTTGCCCGTTGCAGATGACTTGAAGATGATCGATGGGAACGATGGAACGCAGCGAGGCGGTGAACTTGACCTTGTTGTCGCCGGCAGGTAACTGCAGTTCATCGCCCAGTTTGCGGCCGCCGAGCGTGAATCTGAGCAGCGGGCCGTTGGTCGCAAAGGTGCGGCCTTGTTTCAACGATACAAGCCAAGTGCGAATGTCGAGCGGGCCTGCGGGCACATTAACGTACACACGATTCAATCCAACCGGACCGCGCAGCGAGGCAAAGTTGGCCATCGCGTCAGTCCCGGCTGCGGTCGGCAGACGAAAACCGCAGTTCAACAGCCGATACCAAACCGCAGCAGTAGATTTATGGTCGCTGAAACCCATGACCTCGATGTAATCCACCTTCCCTAGGGCAACATCAACTGGAAGCTCGTGCGTGAGTGATTCGTCTTTGGCCGGATCGGGGATTGAATCATAGGGATGAACGTAACCAACTACTGCCTGCTGTTCGTGAGCGAGGTCGGCCACGACGGCGTTGGGGGGAAACAGGCTTGCCGCAGCAGTGTCGGGATAAGCGGCGTAACCGGGAATCAGGAAATTGCGGGTCAGATTTAGCAAGCCAAGATGTCCCCAATAGCTGGTGTGATATTCCTGGGAATGCAGCAGCAAATTTGTGCCGGTCGATGCCGGATCGGGTTTGGTACTGAAATAAGCAATATCGGGAATGCGCTGCTCTTTATTAACCACAAGATCTTCCACGATCGAAAGGTTCTCAGCGGTTGCCTGCTCCACCAAATGCTTTGGCGTGTTGCGATATGCCCCGCCGTAATTCATGTGGACATGAACATCGCCGCTGACCCACTGCGAGTGCGAGTCTTTTGGCAGGCTGATTGGCTTGAGATAGATCGTCAGGTTGGAGCGGCGCCCAGGCGTAATCAACACTCGTTTCTTCTCGACCCCGTACTCGAATCCCTTCATCACCTCCACTTCTGCAGTCCCTGCCGGGAGGGTCAGTTCCGAATTTCCAGTGCTGTGAAAGTAATGCGCCTCGAAGGGGCGCTCCGAACGAACGAAGTTGTCGTCGGCATGCATCCAGGCATCATCGGGAGCATAGGCGCGACCATCTTCACCGGTAATGAAAATCCGCGCTGGGCTTGGACGTCCGTTTGCGGCCAACACAGTGATACTGAGCTGGCCCGTGGGCTTGAGGTAATGCCGTTCCTTAACGATGACCTGCGCCTGCGCTCCACCCAATACTTCCTGGGTCCATAGCGAAGTATTTCCGCCGCGATTCGAGATGAAGGCAATACGTTTTCCATCAGGCGACCAACGTGGCCCGACGTTGTCAAAATCGCCATATGAGAGTGGAAATGCGTCACCACCCTGCGACGGCATCACCCATAGCTGGTGCCATTGCTGTCCAAGGTAAGACGCGTACACCAGGCGCTTGCCATCCGGCGAAAAATCCGGCCTGGCCTTCCACGCAGTTTCTTCGTAATGGATTTCGTGCGCTTCGGCGCCGGGCTGGGCCTTCATGCGCCAGAATCCGCCGGTGCCGTAGATGTGCCCCCGGTTGGAAACGAAGAGAATCTCATTACCATCGCGCGACCAGACTGGACTGATTTCGTGATCGAACTGGCTGTAGTAATAACGTGGCAGATTGGTGGGAGTCTCTCCAGTCAGGCGCTGCACGTTCCTGAGTTCACCACCGCTGAAATTGGCGACGAAAATATGAAAGTGTCCCTTGTACAAAGTGGAGACGAATGCCAAGCGTTTGCCATCTGGTGACAGCCTGGGCTCAACGTTCACCGCCCCGCCCGAGGTCAGTTGCCGAGCCTTCTTAGTTTGCAGATCGAGTGACCAGAGCTCGATAGCATCTTTCTGATAGCTCGCATATACAATCCAGCGGCCATCGGAGGAGCAATCTGGCTGATAGTCGTAGCCGGGCCCATCAGTTAACTGCTGAGCGGAGATGTTCTCCAGCCGCTCCGCCCAGAGCGAGCCCGCCATCGAGTACACGAGCGAACGCGAATCAGCCGTCCAGGCGGCAGAGCTCGGCCCGGTTGTGAGTTGGGGAAGATACATTTCACGGTAGTAATACGAATGCGGCAGGTCGATCTGCTTCAGGACCGGCTCGCGCTGTGCCAGCAGCGGCAGAGAAGTGAGAAGCAGAACCAGCAGAAACCGGCTGCGAGTTTGATTTGGCAAGATTCCTCCCGGGCTCGATGCGACGGCGGAGATTATATCCAATGGCGGGAGCCGGAGGTCTGAGGTCAGATCTCGGACGTCTGACGTCTGAATTCCTCAGCTCTCCACAAACTTGCCCAGACCTCCACAGGATGTGCACAGCGATATCAGCTTTGCCACTTGCGCGAATCGCGGTTGCAGGTGCAGAGTCAATTCACGTCATGAAAGTTGCTGCGGAAGTTTGTCCACTGTGTGAAGGTACCGGCTGGAAATCTGTTGCGAACGGTTCGGATCGTCGCGTTACCCGATGTGATTGCCGCGTGCAGGCCAGGTCCGAGGCGCTGCTGAAAGCCGCGCGAATCCCAAAACGCTACGAGCACTGTGAGCTTTCAAACTTCGACTATGAAGGCCCGCACCAGGCGCTGTTTCCGGCACGCATGGCTGCTTGCAAGTTCGTGGAGGAGTATCCGGTCGACAACACCGGCTTGCTCCTCATCGGCACGATTGGCGTCGGCAAGACACACCTTGCCGTAGGAATCATTAAAGAATTAATTCTCAGCAAAGGCATCGGTTGCCTCTTCTATGATTATCGCGAGCTGCTCAAAGAAATTCAGAATTCTTATAACGAATCGGTAAGGGCGACTGAACTCGAGGTGCTGCGTCCGGTCTTCGAGACCGAGATCCTGGTTCTCGATGAACTCGGCGCCGTAAAGCCGACCGAGTGGGTTTGGGATACTGTCAGCCTGATTTTAAACACGCGCTACAACGATAATCGCACAACGATTATCACGACAAATTTCGATGACAAGCCCGCGGGGGCCATTGGTGGACCCCGCGGAGCCGCTCGTGATGAGACCCTTGGCGACCGGATAGGGGAGCGTATGCGCTCCCGCCTGCACGAGATGTGCCGCATTATTAAAATGGAAGGCCGAGACTTCCGCCAGATCCGCAGCGCCAGCTTCCGATGAATCATCGGCGGACCAGATTTGTTGCGCTCTAATCCCTCGTCATTCCGAGCCGCTCGCGGCCGTGTTTTCGCGGCGAGACTTGCCCTGAGCGAAGTCGAACGGACGCGCGAGGAATCTGCTGTTTATCCAACTCCTTTGCCCCTGACAGCTAAAATGGCTGTGTGCTGACCAATCGCGCTGAGTTCGTCCCTGCGGCGGATGCAGAGATCTTCCTCACGATTCCTGCAACCCCGGCAGTTTTCCTGCTGCGTGGTGACGATCCGCAATCTGAACCATACGCCAGCAAGACTGCGAACCTTCGCCGCCGAGTGCAACGCCTTCTCGGACTGCCAACTGAACATAGCAAGAAACTCAACCTGCGCGAGCGTGCCCGCTGGATTGAATACACGCCGACTGGCTCCGATTTTGAATCCGGCTTTCTCCTTTATCGTGTCCTCCGCTCCCTTTTTCCGAAGACCTACTCTGACCGCCTCCGCCTGCGTTTCGCCCCACTTGTAAAGCTGCACCTGGAAAACGAATATCCTCGCGCTTCAGTGACCACGCGCCTTGGACGGCTTAGCGGCCGAAACCTCTATTACGGCCCGTTTCCGTCCCGCCCCGCTGCAGAAAAATTCGCCAGCGACTCGCTCGACTTTTTCAAAATGCGCCGCTGCGTGGATGATCTCCATCCTGATCCCAAGTTCCCCGGCTGTATCTATTCGGAAATGAAGATGTGCCTCGCGCCCTGCTTCAAAGGCTGCACCGATGACGAGTACCGTGCCGAAGTCACCCGCGTGCAGAATTACTTCGACAGCGGCGGCGACTCCCTTGTGCGCGAAATCTCCGCGCAGCGCGATCAAGCTTCATCAAATCTGGACTTTGAGAATGCAGCCGCCCTGCACGCCCGCATTGACAAGCTCAAGCCGGTTCTCGCCCAGTTTCCCGAAATCGTGCATCGCATCGACCGCTTGGCGGGCATCATCATCCAGCGAAGCGCGCTGCCAGAATGCGTTGCGCTGTTCCGAGTGGACTGTGGTCTCATTTCAGAGCCTCTTATTTTTCAGATCCAAGCATCCGAACACACGAAATCGCAATCCATGGAGTCCCGCTTACAGGCGGCCCTCGCGGCAATTCCTGCCAGTACTTCCCAGACCGCGCTTGAGACGATGGAGCACCTGGCCATTCTGAAGCGCTGGTACTACCGCGGCCGGCGAGCAGGAGAAATTTTCTTTGCCGACGAGAACGGCACTATGCCGTGGCG